>JAJDCN010000071.1 GCA_029260815.1 Planctomycetota bacterium | reverse complement strand
CGCTAAATCGTAAGCTTGCTGCGCATCAACTTTACCAACCAAAACTAACGCAGCGTTATCAGGCCGATAGAAAGTACGCCAAAAGTCAATCGTCTGTGGGCGTGTAACACGACGTATATCACTCGGCCAACCGAGCACCGGGCTTCCATAGGTTGCAGACTCATAAAGAGTTGCGTACAGCGATTCATAGATGCGCCCTGTTGATTGGTTCTCAACGCTCATCAAGCGCTCTTCGAGCACCACGTCGCGTTCGCTATAGAACTGACGAAAGACTGGGTTTGAAAGGCGGTCAGCCTCAATCCAAAAGAAAAGCTCTAGCGCATTCTCTGGCAAAGTAACGGTATACACCGTGCGGTGCATCCATGTGTTGGCGTTGATTCCGATGCCACCGGCAGACTCGTTGGGTTTGTGGATCTGTGGGTGGCCCGGGAGCCGGAGCCATTCGGTAATAGTCTTAACGTGGAGTGCATCGATTATTTTCCCGGGTACCATGCGAAGGGGCTGGAGACCGTTCTTCTGGAAGAGGCCGCAACGGTGGCTCGGAGCGCCGGCCTCCCAGCGCTGGATATCGGTACGAATACCTCCAGCGGCGACTATCCGGCCCTTCGCCGGTTTGGCCTGAAACTCTTTTATGAATACGACGAAGTCGCCTGCCGGTGTCGACCCGCGGACACCGCGAGCGGTGTGGACCATCAGATGGTGACCCTCGACGCGGCGGTTTGGATGGGGCTGGTGAAGGTGGACCACTGGTGCCCGACCAACTTCAGCTTTCGAGACGATGCCGAGCGCATTTGGATTGCACAGATTACCGACGGCGGTCACCGCGCGATTCTGGAGTTGTGGCACGACGAAGATCCCGATGCGACTGCCGGTTCGTCCGTTGCCGAGCCGGTGCCGAATCGCAGCGCGTTGTACGCCCAGCCGGAAGTACTTGACTCACCCACCTTGATGAGCCGGTTGCTGGGCGCGTCTGCCGCGCTGGCGGGGGAAGCGGGAGCGGAGAGGATCAATCTGCCCTGTCCGAGTTCCATTGAGCTGGAATCGGCACATGTCAATGTTATCGGGCGCACGTTCGCATTCGCGTGGATGCGAAAAGAATTAACGTAGGCGCTTCCTGGCTGGCTTTGATAATTCTATTCATGCCTGAGCCGTCACCTGCCGATAAGACGATTAAGGCTGTAGTACGTTCGCAGGGGTCGGCGAACATCGAATCGTTTATTACCCTTAGAGTTAGAGATTCTTCCTTATGCACAGAGGCAACTCTTCAGGCCCCTGGCGACTTTCGGGCGCGTTTCATCGCGCAACAGAGTTCGTGTGCCAACCGCAGAAGATCATTCTCGTCGCTCTCCTGTTGGCGACGGTGGGGTTTGGATTCTACACCGTCCGCCGGATCTGGAATCACGGAAAATACACCGTCGCGTTTCAATTCAATCTCACTCAGCTTCCGTCTCTGCGCGGGCACCGATGGATCCATCCGGAGGTCTTCGCCGCCGCGTTCGATTCCGACCCCTATCTGAGCCAATCCCATTCCATCTTCGAGTCTGACGTGACCCGTCATATCTCCGAGGCGTTGACGGCGATCCCGTGGGTGGAGCGCGTACCCTACGTCCGAAAATCCATGCCCAATCGGATCGAGCTGGACCTGGTGCCCCGGGAGCCATTGGTGCGCGTGCGTGGATACGGAACAAATTTCGACAGTTATCTCGCGGATCGGGCGGGGGTGCGGCTGGACAAATCGTTCTACGACTTCTCTACCGGTGAGTTGATCCTTTTTGAAGTGATCGGCGTCACGGGGCCGCCGCCTCCGATCGGCCAGCGGTGGGCCGACGACGCCGTGCGCGGCGCCGCGGCGGTGGCGAACGCGTTGAAGGGATGGTCTCAGTACGAAAAGACGGCGCGCATCTATGGCAACGAGATCTACGTGATCGACGTTTCCAACTATCGCCGTCGGCGCAATCCGCAGGAGACCAACGAGATTACCCTCATCACCCGCCACGGCAACCGGGTCCGATGGGGGCGTGCCCCGTCCGAAGGCCTGGCTCTGGAATCGCCGGTCGCCGAGAAGCTGGCGTGGTTGTATCGCATTTACCGGCTCGACAACGCTCGGAAGCGGAGCCGCTACGACATCCGCTACAGCGGCCGTTTCGCCGCCGCGCGCGGGTAAAAGTTCAATCCACTCTCGGTTCCGAGTGCCCATCCACCGGCGGCTCTTCGCCGCGGACCTTGACGATCTTGCGACGCAGATAAAAGTAAGGCCGGGTGACACACCGATGCAGACCCACCCAAAATCCGGTGCGCCGGCCCATCCGGTCTTCCTCAGGCGTCGTCAGATCCGGTCGGGTGCGGCGCTTGTGCTTGTAGAAGTGGTACAAATCGGCCTGGCGTAGCCGTTCGAATACCATCGGCGCCAAGGGACCGAACGCCCGTCGCAACCCTTGTCGTGTAAAACTGATCTGGAAATCGATCAGATAGGGCTGCCCGTCGGTCCCCACCAAGATGTTCTCCGGCTTTTCCACGTCTGCATGGACCATGTCACGGGCATGGACGTTGTGCAGGAGGGTGAGCAGTCTGTCGAAGTAGTCGTCGGGCACGGGCATCTTCTTGTTCAGTACGCGCCCTTCGATGTATTCGCGGACGTGGGTGTACGCGTTGAGGCTGCCGAGCGGATCGGGGATGCCCTCTACCGTCCGAAGCTGTTCGTAATGCGCCGCTTCCCGGCGGGCCAGATAGCGTGCAAACCGGAGACCGAAAAAGAGGAAGGCGGGGTGGGCGTGATAGGTTTTGAATACGTACTTTCCGGCGGGCCCCTCGTAGATGCAGGTTGTTGCAAAGGGATCCGACTTCAGCGTGCGAACGTGCCGGCATTCCTCGCCTTGGACCTTTAAGATCGCCGGAATTTTTGACGGTGCTTTCAACGCCTTGGCCTCGGGATTCTTTATGTTTCCAGAGCAATTGATTATAGATGGGCGTCGCCGCGTGTCCAGAAGGTTTCTGGATGAAGGGAGTTTAACTTGACTGTTCGCGGGGTTCGGACATAAATAGATGCTGAGAGAGGAGTATCGCTTTTTGTACACCTGCGATCCGTTCAGACGCCCGTTGGATAGGAGGCTCGACTGATGGACCCTACCGCTGCACGCAATGTCTGGCTGCTTCTGTTGGCTCTTGTGTGCTGCTCCGGCTGCATGGCCATCGGATTGGATTTCGATGCGCCGTCGTCCGAGCCACCGATCCGTAGCAGAGAGTATGTCCTGCCGCGAACTTCCAGTGACATGGCCGGAGCCACAACGCCGCCAACCGATGCGGAGCCGTTAATCTACGAACACGCCGCTTCGTCCGTGCCGCTGAAAGTGCGCGCCGTGCCGGATCCCGCAGTAAAAAACGTCTTGACCGATCCGCTGGATGCTCTTGGTACAGCGGAACATCCGCCCGAGCAGTCTGTCGACGCCAGTCCCGCTCGACCGCTTACGGTCGAGGAGCTGGCCCAACAGTTTGCCCGTTCCAGCATCTCCGATCCGTCACGCCGAGCAGAGGTGGCCGGGCTGGTCGAAGTGTTCCTGCTGCTCCAAAGCGAGCGGCCCGACGCGGCACTCGCCCGACTGGACACCCTCCACTGGACGGGCGACGACTTTTTGTACAATGCGGTGCGTGGGGCAGTTCTCCGGGAATTGGGAGAGACTGGGCAATCTGTCCGACTCTTGGAGAGGCAACTCATCCGACTGCGCAATCAGAGCGAACTGGATATCGCATCCCTGGTTCTGGCCAGCAAAGTGCGGGGTCTGGGGGATTACGATCAATTCGAGAAGTACGAGTTCGCCATGGAACAGCCGGTGATCGTATACTTCGAGCCGAAGAACTTCATCTGTAAGAAGGCCAAGGCGGGCTCGCACCTGACTTCACTGGATATCGTCATCACCCTCTACGATCGCGACCAAACCCAGCGCAAGCGGTGGCAGTTGACCATGGAGCACAAGACCATGACCTACTTGTATGACATGTACGTCTGCACGCAGGATCTACGCCTGCCTCGTCTGGAGCCGGGGAAGTATACGATGAAGGTTTCCGTAACCGATCGCGGCGCGGCGGATTCGGAGTCGGCGGACGCCGAACTGTCTTTTCGGATCAACGCCTAGGCGGAGCCGACGCGGGGACCGGGCTTGTGCGTTTCATCTTCGCGGCCAGGTGCTTGTCTCCACCGACGCGCCACAGACCGTCTTCGTAGGTGAAACGCATCACCTGCATTTTCCCGTTGCCCCAGCGGACCATGGCGGTGGCGCCGTCCGTGCTCATCTCCAGGTCTGCCACTTCCGCCCCTTCGAAAATCTCAATGATGGCGTCGCGGTTGGTGTGGTAGTTAATTCGGAAGTGGCCCCAATCGCAGGCCTTGCGCTCGTAGGAATGGGTCAGGCTCTTGACCGTCTCCAGATCTCCGCGAATCATGGCGTCTCGAAAGCCCTTGAAGGTCTCTTGGGGACTCGTCGCTTGGATGCTGACCGTCTGGGATGTCGGTGTCGGGGTTTGAACACTTTCCCGATCCGGTGTGGTCTTGACGGTGATATTTTTTTCGGTCTGACACGCGGCCACCAGGCCGAGCAGGCAAACGAGGGTAATGACACAAAGCCTACGCATTTCGTTTCTCCTTTTCCAGGGCAGACTGTCTCCGCAAGCTTATTTATCGGCAGGTTCTCGGGCGGTCTGAAGCGTGGATCAGCCGGTGACCAGGAGGGTGAGCAGGGCTTTCTGGGCGTGCAGGCGGTTTTCCGCCTCGTCGAAAATCACCGACTGGCTCCCATCCAAGACTCCATCAGTGGCCTCTTCGCCCCGGTGGGCCGGCAGGCAGTGCATGAAAATTGCCTCGGTCCGGGCCTGGGCCATCAGGCTCTCGTTGACCTGGAAGCCGGAAAACGCCTGGAGTCGCTGGGCGTGCTCCTCTTCTTGGCCCATAGAAGCCCAGGTGTCGGTGTAGATCACGTGCGCGTCTCCGACGGCCTCGGCCGGATCGTGCGTGACCGTGACCGCCGATCCGCTTGCGTCAGCGGTGGCTTGTTCCACGATATCAGCATCGGCTTCAAACCCCGGCGGCGTGGCGACCGCGATGTCCATCCCAACCTTCGCGCAGCCTAATAGCAGGGAGTGGGTTATGTTGTTCCCGTCGCCCACGTAGGCCAGTTTGAGTCCGGCCAGAGTACCGAATCGTTCTCGGACCGTCTGCAGATCCGCCAATACTTGGCAAGGGTGGGTTCGGTCGGTCAGCGCGTTGATGACTGGGACCGAGCCGTGCTGTGCCAGCTCCTCTATGTCGCTATGAGCATAGGTGCGAGCGACAATCGCATCCACGTAGCGTGATAGAACCTTCGCAGTGTCGGATAGGGGCTCCCCGCGGCCCAATTGCGACTCGTCGGGTGATAACATGATCGCCAGGGCGCCGAGCTGATAGATCCCCGCTTGAAAGGACACACGTGTGCGGGTCGAAGGTTTTTGGAAGATCATCGCCACGGTCCGCCCATCCAGGGGCCGGTCCGCCTTGCCCGACTTGAAATCGCGCTTGGTAGCGTCGGCGGTGTCCAGGAGGTACAGGATCTCTTCGGTCGTGAAGTCGTGCAAGGTGAGGAAGCTGCGTCCTTTCAGGTTGGGCATGGTGGTCTCCGTACTTTTCCGTCGTCTAGTGGTTTGTCACGCGGCCGGGACTATAGCAGAAGGCCCGCTCGCGTGCAAGAGCAGCAGGCCGACCTTGACCCGGACGTGGAAATATGGAAAATGACAGTCTTTCAGCGCAACGAAGGGGCCTCCATGATCAGACGATCTCGTTCTTTTCGTCCGGCCGCGTCCGGCTTGTGGATCGCGTTGTTGGTTCTTCCGGCGGCGGTCGGTTGTATCGGTCCGCCCCCGGACACGCCTGAGATCACCGGCGGCGAAATCCTGTGGCACGTCTACCAGCTCTCCCACGACGGCATGAAGGGGCGCGAGGCCGGCACGCCGGAATGCGAAAAAGCGGCTCGGTATATCGCCGATGCGTTCGTTCAGAGCAAGTTGCAGTTTCCCTCGAACGATGGATTTTTTCAGGCCCTGAACCTCACCATGCTCGAAGGGCTCGGTGCGAACAACCGATTGACCTACGGCAAGGGTCGCCGAAAATTTGTTCGCCGCGTCAAAACGGAATTCATTCCTTTCGGTTTCTCCGCCAACGGGGTGGTCTCTGGCGGCGTGGTCTTCGCCGGTTACGGAATCACGGCCCCGGAACACGACTACGACGATTATGCTGGACTCGACGTCAAGGGCAAGACGGTCCTGCTGCTGCGCTACGAACCAGGCGAGGCCGATGCGAAAAGCCCGTTCAATGGAAAGCGCCACACCCTCCACGCGCAGTTTCCCACCAAGGTTCGCAACGCGGTCCGAAATGGCGCCGCCGCGGTGCTGATCGTCACCGGACCACGCTACCATCCCAAGAGCGATACCCTAAAACCCTTGCGCGCGAGCCTATCCGGAACCGAATCGGTTCCGGTGGTTCACATTACCCGTGCCGTGGCGGACGATCTGTTGGCCCTGACGGACAAGAAGCTGACCGATCTCCAGACGGCGATTGATACCACCTACAAACCGGCGTCCTTTGCCCTCGGTGGCGTGGACTTGACGCTGCAGACGGAGTTGGATCGCCGGGCGGTCGAGACCCGCAACGTGATCGGTCTGCTTCCGGGCAGCGACGAGAAGCTCCGCGACGAATACGTGGTCCTCGGGGCGCACTACGACCACATCGGCTTGGGCGAATTTGCCTCCGCCGGCCACGGCAAGGCCACCGGCCAGATCCACAACGGCGCCGACGACAACGGGTCGGGGACCGCCGTGATGATGGAGATCGCCGAACACTTGGCCGCCCGCGCAAAACCGCCGCGCCGCTCGATCCTGTTCATGGCCTTTACCGCTGAAGAGAAAGGACTGGTCGGTTCGTCCTACTACACGAAGCACCCGCTGGTGCCCTTGGACAAGACCGTCGCCATGATCAATCTGGATATGGTGGGGCGCCTGCGAGAGGAGAAGCTGACGGTCTCCGGCGTGGGGACCAGTCCCGGCTTCAAGGCCGTCACACAGGATGCCAATCAGCCGGAGGGGCTGGACCTGAAATTTGTCGAAGGCGGCAACAGTCCCAGCGACTCGACCGCCTTTTATCTGAAAAAGATTCCGGTCCTGTTCTTCTTCACCGGCGTGCACACCGATTACCACAAACCCTCCGACGACTGGCACAAGATTAACGAGCGGGGCGCCGAACGGGTCGCCCGCGTGGTTACCCGCGCGGTGCTGGCGATCGCCAACGCCGACGAGCGACCGGTCTACGTGAAAAACGACGGCGGTTTTTCCTACGGCGGCCCGGTTGCGGGCGATCGCGCCTGGTTCGGGATCATGCCGGAGATCTACAGCGACACCAGCGATGGAGTTCTGGCGGAGGGCGTCACCGAAGGCTCCCCGGCCCACGCCGGCGGCCTCAAAGATGGGGATCGGATCGTCAAGATGGGGCCCATGGAAATCCGGAACCTGATGGACATGACGACTTTCCTGAGCACGCACAAGCCGGGAGAAAAAATTCCAGTGGTCGTTCTTCGAGGCGGCAAGAAAGTAACGTTGGAGGTCATGCTCGGCAAGCGACCGGAGTAGTGACCCGACCTCGGAGAAGTTTTAGCGACGCTTCTTTTTCTCTCCGCCGATGTATCCCATCTTTCTCGCCTCGTGAAGGTCCTCATCGGTCAAGCCCGGTGGGATCGACACGTCGGCGGGCTCCAGGGTGCCGAGCCAGGACTGCAACAACCCGTGCATTTTGGTCTCGAGCGGCGCGTCTTCTTTCCCAAGACGATTACCGGTTTCGTTGTAATCCTTATCGATGTCATACAACGCCGGATTGTCGCAGGAGTTCCAGTGATATTTCCACGGCCCCTGGATGACGGCCAAGTGAATGGACCAGCGGTTTTTTCCTCTTTGCAGCACCTCTTCCAGTTTTTTCATGCTCTCTTGAACCTGTGGCTGATGAAGCGGATCGTCGATGTCGAAGGATAAGGCGTGTAGAGGTCCAATCAGTTGCCCTTCTTCTGTACTGAAGGAATTATAATGTGATTTCAACCAGTCGGTCTTGTTTTTGATCGGATCGTCCAACGGAACCTCCGGTGGCGCCTCTTTGTCAGAAGGCGGAACTTCTGCTTCGCGCGGCGCTACCACTGCCGCTTTGTTCAGTTCTGGCTGCTCCGCTTTTTCTCTGTGTGAGCGAGTAAGATACGCCTTCATGGATTTAACCCAACCCAACAGGCTCGGCTCAGTGATAAAACCCCGCTGAGTAAACGCCGGGCGGTCTAAGGGTCCGGGCTCTAGCAGGCTTACGCCCCGGCGATGCTCTCGACCTGTATTTAAAGAACGCCCCGTGAGAGCCTCCATCGTAGGAAACAGATCGATCAATTGCACTGGATCGCTCCGTTGGGCCGCTGGGAAATGTTTGGGATAACGGATGATCAGCGGTACATGCACCAACTCGTTGTGGAGGTACTGTTCGTGCAGCCACAAGCGGTGTTCGCCCAGGTGTTCGCCGTGATCGCTAGTTACGATCACGACTGTGTTATCGATCAAGCCATTTTGGCGCAGATAGTCGAAAAGTCTTCCCATCTCCGTGTCCAGGTATTTCATTTGCGCCAAGTATAGATCGCGAACAGCCTCCTTGAACTCTATCGAAACGTCATATTCTTCCAGAAGGTAACGCAACGTGGCATATCGTTTGAGCATGTTGGAATTTTTCGGGGCGGTGTCCGTATCGAACCCAGAGATCAAAACCTGCCACAGCTCACGCTCCTCTTCGGTTTTCAGGTGCGATGTTAGATCCGGCTTGGCCGCTATGTGGTTGGCGATAATCTGGCGTGGAGGACCGTACGGCTCATGCGGTTCCATGTAGTTGATAAACATAAAAAACGGGCGTGATGCCAAGCCGTTATAGGCCAGCCAGCGTCGCGCCAACCGGGTTGTTACGCGGGCTCCCTCGTCGAAGATTGCGTTTTCTTTTTCAGGCAAAGGCAGGGTCTTGGCCAGCGTTCTCCAAAAAAGATCAAGCCGCAGTGTGGGGTACGTTCGAAGTCGCCTGTTGTACGCGGAAACCTCCTCGGCGGAGATTTTCCACATCGGAAACCACTCTTTAAAGCCCTGTGCCAGGCCGGTCTGTTGGTTGACAAAGGCGGGATTGTTTGACAGGCCCACCGTTTGGTAGCCGACGCTCTGAAGAAACTCAGCCATTGTGGTGTAAGAATCAAACAGCCGGTCGCCCCCTTTGCATACGCCATGTTGCGTAGCGTACAGCCCGGTGAACAGGCTCGAATGGGATGGCAGCGTCCAGGGCGCCTGGGCGATGGCCCGGGTGAAGAGCGACCCCTCCTTGGCCAGCCGGTCTAGGTTCGGCGTGTTATCCGGCGGGACGCCGTTCATACCGTAACAGGAGAGGCCATCCACCCGCGCGGTGTCCATCACGATGAGGAGGATGTTTGGAAGCCCTTTTGTGTTTGGCGCACGTTGCGAAGTAGAGGAAAAGCGCACAATCGTGGCGACACCGGCGACGGCCAGAACGACAACCAGCATGGTTTTCGTTGAGAAGAGCCACCGGAGCGTCGGAATTTTGGAAATCGCTCTCAAAAAGAAAAACCAGATCAGAAATAGGATTACGGCTCCGACCGACAGGCAGATCGCCCACGCTTGGACCGGGTTGGCCGTGTTAAGCACGCTGCTCGGCTCGTGTTGCCACCCTCTGGCTGCACCGGTCACACCGACCTCCAGGACGAGCGTGAGAACCAGCAACGCGGCTAAAGTTCCGTGGGCGCTGGCGAGCAACTGTCCAAGCCGAAACGGGATCAACAACAGACGCAGTACACCCAACGCGAGGATCGCAGCCGCCGCGTAGGCGAGCGGGGCGAGAAGAAGAAGGTTTGCGTCCCAGAATTGTGTAGGGGAATAGAGGCGCAAACCGACCGCTTCGAGCAGTCCCACGAAGCCGCCGATGGCCATGCCCGGGATCACGATGGATGATAGTGCGGAACGCAAGATCCCCAACGGCAATCCTTTCCTGCAATAAGGACACATGATGATATCGAATAAACACAAAATTATACCACCGGTGAGGCGTATTGTCAAGGCACCGAGACATTTACGCGTGCGCGTGGATGCAGACGGGATCCGGATAGAAGCAAAGAGAAACGTTTGGCGTGGCCCCTTACAGGTAACCGAGTTGCCGGAGGGCATCTCTTGCGTTGTCTTCTCCCGTGATGGGGCGGCGGTTTGGCTCTCCGGCCAGCTTTGTTTTCCGGGCCCATGCGATCAGCGCTTTTTTCATCTGCGCACAAACGTCGGGATGTTGTTCGGCAATATTCAACGTTTCCATTGGATCGACCACGAGGTCGTACAACTCGTCCGGGGCTTCGCTGACCCAGATGTATTTGTAACGCCCGCGAATGCCCGCAAGACGGGTCTTGCTCAGCAGAGCGTTCCCGCGGGCTTGCTTGGCCTTGATGGGATCCGTATCGTGGGGCACCTGACAATAGGTCAGTAAATACTGCCGCCAAAGCCGCCATTGCTCATAGTACTTGTTGAGCTCGTTGAGGTGGTCGCGTGCATTTTGCGCCCGCCCGGTATGGCCCCGTCCGGTCTCCACTGCCGTCCGCAGGCGCGTCTTATAGTATTGGATCGTATTTTTGAGGTGTGTGTCTTCCCCCTCACTCATGTTATCGCGCTCGTATTGTTTGCTGAACCAGAACGAATCCGGCTTGGTAATCATATGGGTAGAGCCGGCTCCGCTGACAAACAAGCGATCCTGGGACGACCCGATATCCTCTGGAAGCAGGCTCCGGCCTGACAGGGGCAGGGTTCGATCTCGCTCGGGGACCTGGCCCCGGTTCAGCAGACGCAGAAGCGCAGGGAAGGAGACCGGCCCGATTGGTTTCCGCGGTTTTCCAATGCCCACGTGCCGTGTAATGGATGGATAAATATCCAGCGTCGATACTCGCTCTTCGATAACTGTTCCGGCATTCGTTTTTTGCGGAAAACGCAGGATCAAAGGTACGCGCACAAGTGTTTCGTGAACCGACTCCGAATGCAGAAACAGCCGGTGCTCACCCAGGTTTTCACCGTGATCGGCGGTCAAGACGACCAGGGTGTGCTCCAATTCATTCTTGCTCTCCAACAGCTTTAACAACTGTCCGATTCGAAAGTCGGTATAGGCGATATCTGCGGCATAGGAGGCCCGGATCAGCTCCAGATAGGCTTCGGGCAGTTGAATCTCGCCGGACCGGTAGCGCGCCAGGTGATAGCGAATGCTGGTGTTGCTGCTCACTTCTTTCGACATGTCCAGCAGCAAGTTCACCAGATTCTTCGCGTCTTTTTTCAATGGTGGCAAGGCCGCCAGATCGAAGCCCTTCGGGAGGAGTGGAGTCAGATATTCAGGAAGGCTCATGTAAGGATGATGAGGTTCCATGTAGTTGATGAACATGAAAAACGGCGTGTTCGGATCATGCTCATTTTCAAGCCAAGTGCGGAACAGCCGTTCTGTGATCTGGGCTCCTTGGTCCAAGACCGCTTCAGCGCCTAGCTCGAGGATCTGATTGCGCATAAGCGTGGGGTCCCAAGTTTCCACAAAATGATCGAACCCTTGCGCCATCCCTCGGTCCTTGCGAATCCACGGCTGATTGTTAGAGACCCCCAGGGTTGTGTAGCCCACTGCTTGTAGCATCTCAGCAAGCGTTAAGTTGAAGTCGTGCAGCGGTGCCGTCTCGCCCAAGGCGCCATGTTGCTCAGGCGCCAGCCCGGTAAAAATGGACCCGTGGGAAGGAAAGGTCCACGGCGCAGTCGAGACGCATTGCTTATACAAAACACCCTCGGCCGCAAGCCGGTCGATATTGGGTGTGGTCGGCTTCGGAAACAAAGGGTTTGCGTCATCCCAGTAGCAGGACAGATAGTCGAACCGGGTAGTATCCATGACGATCAGCAGAATATTGGGGCGTCGGGCCAGTTCCATCAACCGCGCGTTTCTGGCCTCATCCGACATGGGGTCGACTTGATTTTCCGACGCGTAGCTCGACATCGCGAACCAACTGCCCGCTGTCAACAAGCCAAGACCGGCAATCGCCAGAATCAATCTGCCCGGCCGACTGGGTCGCGCAAATGGAACGGGGCTGATCGTGGCCAGCGTCACGCCGATCCGCAGCCCGCAGACCCCGAAGGCCGCCAGTCCGAGGACCCCGCCGATTGTGAGTGCCATGCTGAGTTGGTTTCCTTGAACCCATCCTCGGCCAAACGCGACGCAGATCCCTTCAAACAGGACCAGGGTCAGGAAAACACCAACGATTGGATAAACTTCTGCCGCTTTATCAGCTTGTGGACCCAGGACCCTTCGAATCGGCGCCGAAACCGCCCACCAGATCGCGCCCAACACCGCACCCAGGAGAGCATAGGACGCCGCGCCCTGGACCAGGAGAATCGGCGATCGATCGTATTGCGAGAAAAGAACGGCGGCGATCGATGCAGCCAGGCCGAAGACCGAGCTGTACAAAGCGCTCTGCAACCCGATCTCAAGCAGGGAGGCGGAACCTGGGCTCCTCTTCGTTTGTGCCATTCGGAGATAACCTTTTTCATGTCTCGCGATCAGGCCCTGGGCCTGAACACAAGAGTGTTACGTTTGCCCAAAGAAGCTCTAAGTATGAATGAATTTTGAAGTTCTGTCAAGAACGTGAGAAGCCGTACCGCTCTGCCCCTCCTTTCTCACCGCGGTCGGAAAATCAGACGCCATTGCGTAAAATTTCGCGGATTTGCCCGCCGGCCTGCGAGGCCGAACAACTGTTCGAATTCGCCTGCACCTAATCAGTTGCATGCTTATACCTTGCGTTACCACGCCTTGGGCCGCCTCGCAACGGAGACCGGTACACAATTTGCGGTTAAGCGTATCGCTGTCGTGCACTTATGTATTGAATCTTCACACCGGACTCCTTCCTTGGGAATCGGGATGCCGGAAGGGATAGCAAGGGAAAGAAAAATGATCTCACAAACGGATGCGGAGGCCTCATGGCTCCTGGTCCTGGGCGACGAAGCGGTCGCCCGTGCGGCAATGGATTGCGGGGCCAAAGTCCACGGCTACCCAGGCACGCCCTGGACTGAAGCGGGAATCTATTACTTCCAGCGCCTGGGAACGGAAGACTGGGCTCCCAACGAAAAAGTCGCCGCCGAATGGGCTCTGGGCGAGTCCTACGCCGGAACCCGTGTGCTGGTGGGCGCCAAGCACGTGGGCTGGAACGTCGGGGCCGAGATCATCATGAACGCACGGATGACCGGCGTCAACGGCGGCATGATCCTCTACTCCGCCGACGACCCTTCCATGCATTCCTCCCAAAACGAACAGGACAACCGCTACTACGCGCTCATGGCCGATATCCCCTGCCTGGAGCCGACCGATCAGCACGAAATGTACGAGTGGACCAAGGCTGCCTTCCTCATCTCCGAGCAACTGTCCCTGCCGATCTTGCTGCGCACCACCACACGTTTGGCGCACAATCGCGCCATCATCCGTGTCCGACCCGAGCGCGATCCTGGTCGCCGCGCCCTGGCCGACGACCGCCGCCGCTGGGTGGTCTTGCCCATGAACGCCCGCATGACCCACGAGCGGCTGACCAAGATTGATCTAGAAGTGACCCTGGAAGGCGCAGCGGCGCAACTAGGGCTGGAGATCAACGCGGTCACCCCCGGCGAGCTGAAGCACCTTGGAATCATTACCTCCGGCGTTGCGCACGGCTATGTGCTGCGGGCCATGAAGGACCTGGGCATTGCCGGCTCCATCCCGATCCTGCGCATCGGAGCATACCCGGCCCAAAAGGCCGTGGACCGATTCGTGGCCGACAAGGAACAGGTCCTTGTGGTCGAAGAGGGCGGACCTTTTATCGAAACGCGCCTGCTAGGATCCGCGGCGCAAACCGGCTTTGTAAAACACGGCAAGCTGGACCACTACCTGCCGCGGGTCGGCGAAATGACGCCCACCTCGGTGCGCAGCGGCGTGGCCCGCTTTGCCATGCACGACGCCGGTAGCGCTGTCCTCATCCTCGCCACGCCCTATCCGGCCCACGAGATGGATTTCACCGACATCCTCGCGCCCCGTCCGCCTCGGCTGTGCGTCGGCTGTTCCCACCGGGATACGGCCAACGCCCTGAAGACTGCCATCGAAGATCTGGATCCCGCTCGGGAGCAGACCCGTGTCTTTGGCGACATCGGCTGCTACACGCTCGTCGCCATTGAGCACCAGTTGCTCGACACCACCGTGGAGATGGGCGCAAGCATCGGCATGGCCGCAGGGGCCGCGCGCTCGGGATTGAAATACGCTATTGGTTTCATTGGCGACTCCACCTTCGTCCACTCCGGCCTGCCGACCCTGGTTGCCGCCGTCCAGAAAAATACGCCCATGACCGTGATGATCTCCGACAACGGAACCACCGCCATGACCGGGATGGAAAAGGTCCCCATCCGCGACTCTGTCGAGCAGATCGTCCGAGGCCTGGGCGTCGACCCGGAACACGTAGCGGTCATTACGCCGACCGACAAGAAACACGACGGCAATGTTCAGATCATCAAGCGCGAGCTTGAATATCCCGGCCTGTCGGTCGTCATCTCCAAGCGCTCCTGCATGCACCTGGCTTCCGCCGAGCGGGCCAAGAAGTCCGGCCCCGCCCAGGCCCAATGGATCGACGAATATCAACCGCTCCCCGACGCCCCCACCCAGGTACCTGCTGTCGACCTGGGATTGGTCGTGGCCGGCGTGGGCGGGCAGGGAATCCTGGCGGCCACGGAGATCCTCGATCGCGGCATGCTCGGTATCCTGAAGAAGACCCAGAAGGCCGAAAGCGGCCGCCAGACCTTGTACCTTCAACAGCCAGAGGTCCACGGCATGGCCCAGCGTGGCGGCTCGGTACTGACCAACCTGCGCATCGCCAACGACCGCGTGACCGCCGGCATGATCGGTGACTACGAGGCGGACGTCCTGCTCAGTTTCGATATCCTGGAGACCGCGCGCAACATCCATCTCATGGCCCAAACCGGGACGCTGATCTCCAGCGTCAATCTATTCCCGAACATTGAGTATCCGCACCGACAAAAGATCCTCGATCGACTTCTTCAATATCCACGGCATATCCTCCTTGACGCGCGAGGCTTGGCGAAGGAGGCCGGCACCGAGCGGGCGCAAAACTCGGTGATGCTGGGCGCCTTCGGCGCCACCACAGGCGTTCTGCCCCGCCGGTACCTGGAAGCGCTGATCCGCGAGCAATATCAAAGCAAGCGAGCCGAGATCGTCGAAGCCAACGTCAAGGCGTTCCGCTTCGGCTGGGACGCCGCCCGCTTCTATGAGGCCTGCCGAAACGAAGGAATGGCTCCCAACGACACCTACACGCTGGTCCTGCGTCTGTCGGGCACGAGCTTTGACGCGGCCCTGGCCGGCGAATGGAAACGGGTCATGGATCTGCACGGGGGCGTACTCACCGAGACCCTACTGGCACGCCGTCGCAAGCTGGAGGCGGACGCGGACCTGCTCGACGCGCTCCTGGCGGCTCCGGTGCTGTCCCAGGACGACACGCAAAAGATGATCGAGCCTTACCTGGAGACGGTCGGCCTCAAGCCATCGGCCGAGCCCAAGATCCCGCGGCACGACGCCCTGTTCTCCACCGTCGACCATCTGCTGTCCCGGGCCGACGCAGAAGGGCGCACCTCCTTGTACGAACACGAGATCGCGCAGATCTATCAGGCCTGCGAGGCCCTGGAGCCGCCCCATTTCGTCTTTGTGCCCGATAGCCAGATCGACCGGGACGCGCGCGCGTCCCTAAGCGAACATGTCGTGGTCAAAATCGTGGCGGACCACCTGACCCACAAGACGGGGCTCGATGCCGTGCGCCTGCGGGTCCCCGCCGAAACCCTGCAGGCCACCATCGACGCCATGCGGCGCAATTTCCCGGAGCAGTACGCTGCGGAAATTCTCGCCGATCCTGCGGCGGCCCCGGAGGCCTATAAGCCCTTCCTGACCGATGAGCCGGACGCAGCGGGCCTGCGCAAGGCGGTTGAGGACAGCATCCGTGGTATGTTTATCAGCGACTTCTATCCTCACGATACGAACCTGGGCGGCGAGATCCAGATCGGAACGAAGCTCGACCCCACCTTTGGCCCCGTGATCGTCTACGCCCTGGGCGGTGTCAACGCCGACACCTTCATGCAGCGCGGCACGGTCAAGAAGGAGGTCCTTTCCCTGCGCGCGCTCGGCCTGGGCGAGGACGAGACCCTGTTTGCCAACGAGATGATCTGCGAGACCGATCTGTTGCGCGCGAACCTCCCGGGCAATCGCCGGGGCGAGCAGTTTGAGGCGATCAACCCGATCGAGCGCCGCCTCTCCAAGGCCATCCAGCAGGTGGCCGAAATCGCGCGACACTACTCCCGGGAAAATCCCGAAGCGAAATACCATATCACCAAGTTTGAAATCAATCCGGTGGCCGACGGTAACGTCTGTCTCGACGGCGTACTCCACTTCTGCACCGCGCGCGAAGGCCGATTCGGATCCGGTGACATACAAGCGATCGACGCCCTGGTCGACTGGAAGACGATGGTACTGGCCGGCCTGTCTAGCGCGCGGCCCCTGCCGCCGGACGTGACCCTCGTCAAGGCGCTGGAGAACGGGACGCCGATGGGGAATCTTTACTTCCTCGCGCCGGACCCGGACAAGCTGTGGGAGGGGTTGAACCAACGCTACGCCGCTCAGTATACCTTTGACCGCGCCCGCTTCTTTTCCACGTCGTCGGAGCTAAAAGAACATCTGGGTGGGCGTCGACTGGATCTGCTGTTTTGCGCGGTACCCGCCGGCGCGGTCCCCGCGCTGGTAGCCGAAGCGGTCCAGGCCGGGGTGGTCCGGGCCATCAACATTGCGACCGCCGGCTTGGGAGAGACCGCCGCAGGCCGGGAACCTCAGAAGAAACTGGCCGAAGTGATCCGGCAGCACGACACGCGCGTATGTGGTCCGAACAATCTGGGACACTATGCCCGGATCGATGAACGCGTCGTGGATACGCTGTTTGCTCCGGTCGCCTACAAAACTTCCGCAACCGACCAGGGCTATGCCGACGCGGTGTTGGTTTGCCAGAGCGGAGCCCGTGCCATCACGTTGCGCAGTGCGCTGCGCGGCGTAGTCGCGCCGCGCTACGTGTTGACCACGGGGAACTGCATGGATCTGTCGGCCTCCGATTACCTGGCTTGGGTGCGGGACAAGCATACGGCCGCCGCCCCGCTGAACATCGTTGCGTTTTACATCGAAAGCCTCAAGCCCGACGAGGGGCTCATCTTCGCCCGGCTGGCCCAAAAGATGGTGGCCGAGGGCAAATCGATCCTGGTCCACTATGCGGGATCCACCAAGGAGGCTTCGGTCCTGACCGAAACCCACACCGGTCGTGCGGCCGGCGACCGGGACGTATTCGTTGGTGCCATGGAACAGGTCGGCGCGTACGTGACAGACAATCTACAGGAATTTGAGGACATGATCCGCATGAAGGCGTGTCTGGATGCCACGACGAAAGTCTGTCCCAATCCGACCCGGCTTCCGGCGATCGGTGGCGGGTCCAATGCCGGATTCGAAAAATGCGCCATCGCTGGCCACATCGTCGCCGGTGACGGCGAGTACATGTTCAGGCTGGCCAATCTGAGCGCTGACACAAACGCGGCCATTCACGATGTCCTGGGGCGCGCGGAGGGAAAGGCGAAGATCACCTTCATCGACCAGGCTCAAATCCTCGACTTCTCGCCCCAACTGGAAGACGCGCGCTGCATCGAGGTGTTTCGACGGGTTCTGGAGGACCCCAATACCGATTGCGCGATCTTGAGTGTGGTCCCGGAGACCTCGGCGCTCAACACCTTGCCCGCCGGTGCGGGGCACGCGGAGGACTTCACCCGTTCGGGCAGCCTGATCCGGGGTTTCGTGGAGCTGAAGCGAACCCACGACAAACCGTTCGTAGTCTCCATTTCCGAGGGGCAGAAGCACGACGCGGCGGCCGACTTTCTCAACGAGAACGGCGTCGCCACATTTCGCTACGTGGACCGCGCCACGGAGATTTTGGGTCGGTACATGCAGCACCGCGTGCGGGAAGAAAACGTTCGATCCACGTTTCGGGTTTCGGGGGCATCCGGAGATTAAAAGGTTTTCAGCATTCTCAAGTATCTTCCTGTATTCTACCGAAAGAAAGAGGGAGAGATCTTGTAAGCCCAGGATTGTTTGATATAAAGGCAATTGCAAGCTGGACTCAAGGTGTGCGATCTCTTGCGAGGTCTGTGCACAAACAGTTCATTTTAGGAGGCATCGCATGCGAGTATGTGATCGGGAGAAGTGTGTGGGGTTGGCATTGATTGCCGGATTGATTATGTGTATCGGCGGGGTATCTTTCGCCGACGGTACCGATCAAGAAGGCACCAGCAACGAGCAACTACTACGGCAGCTTCGGCAGGTGTTGGCCAACCAGGACCAAATGAGCGAAGAGATGCAGCAGTTGCGGGACAAGGTCAAAAAATTGGAGGCCGAGAAGTCCACGACACCTCGCGGCGGGTGGTCCCTGACCCGCGGTCAGGCCCAAAGTCAGTTTGCCACACGGGCCGAGGCGTGGCTGGCCGAATTCGACAACGGCGACAGCAACGGGAGCAACGTTCGCGCACCGCGCTCGACGAGCCTGGACTTGTCCGGTTCGACTCGGGCTCGCTGGGAGGCCAGCAACAATCTGGCCATGAAAGATTTCGATGACCGGCGACACGACGGGCAGGAATTCACACTGTTGCGAACTCGCTTGAACGTGGACGCCAATATCGAGGAAAACCTGAGCGCCCACGTCCAGATACAGGACAGCCGCGAGTTTGGCGAGGCGGGCAGCACCACGGGTAACTTGGCCCGGCTCGACCTGAAGCAGGGCTTTGTGACCTTCTCCAACGTCGCTGGTCAGCCGGTGGATGTTTCCATCGGACGCATGGCGGTGGGGTTGGGAAAGGAGCGCCTGATTGGCCGGTTGGAGTGGGCCAACTACGGTCGATCCTATGACGGAGTCTTGGTCAATGCGGACCCGACCTCATGTTTCAACATCAAAGGATTTGCGTTCAAGATCGATGAGAACTTCGGCGGGAGCAATACCGATGGCTCCGCAGCGCACGGTGTGGACAACGACAACAATCTGGTGGGCCTCTACGGTCAAGTACGGCCGGTGGAAGACGACCGCAACGCGGTGATTCTGGAGCCCTACGTTATCCACCTGCGTAACCGTGATGGCGTGATCAGCGAAGCCGGATCAGGTCGCGACCCGCAGGAGATCACCACCTACGGATTGCGTGGTGAACTCAACCCGAGCGAGGATACCTTCAGTTGCTTCGAAGGATTTACCCTCGACTGGGAAGTCGCCATCCAGAGTGGAGACAACGGGAACGACGACCACCGGGCTCACGCCCATCATCTGGGGGCCAGTTTTCAACCGGACGGTGAGCTTCCCGGGACTCCGAAGTTTCGAGTGGAGTACAACTTCGCCAGCGGCGACAACGATCCGACCGATTCAGACTCGGAGAACTTCAACAACCTGTTCCCCACCAACCACAACAAGTATGGTGCCATGGACCTGGTCAACTGGTCCAACATGCACCAGTACCAAGTCGGTGTGGACCTGCACCCGGCCGCCGGGTGGCTTGCCACGATCGATTTCATGTGCTTTATGCTCGACAAGGACCGTGCCGGTCTGATGGGCCCGCGCGGCTCGATCGGTGGTGGTTCGGACTTCTCCGACGACGTCGGCAAGGAGTTGGACTTCAAGCTGCGGTGGAAGGCCACCGACGCCGTGGTCTTCGAGAGCGGCTATTCGCACCTGTTTACCGGACAGTTCCTCAAGCAGGCCACCAGCGGCCGGTCCGGCGCGGACTGGGGCTACGTCCAGATGTACGTGGAGTTCTAAGCGTAGCGACGAGCGAAGCGCCAGAGGTAAAATGCAAGAAGGGCTGCCATCCGGCAGCCCTTCTTGTTTGTGCAGTGAGAGGTGCGCCTGGGGCGTCGCCGCTTAGCAGCGGGAAAAGCCGCAGGTGTTGCACTTGCCGCCGTTGCAGCCTTCTTCGAAGATCAACGGGGCCCCACAGTCCGGACACAGGGCTCCGGTCGGCTTGCCGATACGGCGCACGTGATGGGTGGTGTGCTCCTCGCCGTTGTTTTCCTGAATGTACTTCAACAGCGCCTGGCCGATGGCGTCGGGCAGGGACTTGACCCAGCCGTCCTTGGTCGGCACCGGCGTCGAAGTAATGTTAAGCAACTGCCGCGCGATCGATTCGATGGGCACCCCGTAGCCCAGCGCGGTGGAGATCAATCGGCAGATGGCCTCGGCTCCGGCGGTGATGTCGGAACCGGCCTTGCCGATGGAGGTGAAACACTCCCGGGGGCCCTGCTCGTCTTCGGTGATCGTTACGTAGGCGTAGCCCAGGTTGGTGGGCATCCGATAGCGCACGCCGCGGAGCATGTCTGGCAGCGGGCGCCGCTTGGGCCGACCCATGGCGTCCGGTTCGGCAGCGGCTGGAGCGGCAGCGGGTGCGTCCTGGGGTTCGGCGTCCGATTCCTCGTGCTTCTCGTTGCTGCCTTTCAGACTCATTGCCTGGTTCTTGCGGGAGCCGTCCCGGTAGACGGTCACGCCTTTGAGCCCTAGTTCCGCGGCCAGGTCGTAGACCCTGCGGATGTCTTCTCGGCTGGCGTCTTGGGAGAAGTTGACCGTCTTGGAGACCGCGTTGTCGGTGTACTGCTGGAATGCGGCCTGCATGCGCACGTGCCATTCCGGCGCGATGTCCATGGAAGTTACAAATAGTTTCTTCCATTTTTCCGGAACTTCTTTGATGTTTCGTAGCTTGCCTTCGACGGCAATCTGTTCGATCATCTCTTCGCTGTAGAAGCCGTTGACCTCGGCAATGGAGCTGAAGTAAGGGTGCAGCTCTGCGAGGGTCTTGCCGTTGAGCACCTTGCGGTAGAACACCAGCGAGTAGACCGGCTCGATCCCGCCGGAGGTTCCGGCGATGATGCTGATCGTTCCGGTCGGTGCGATGGTGGTCACCGTGGAGTTGCGTATCTTCGGGCGCGCGCCGCTTGTGCGGGCCCGCTCGCGATACTCTTCGGTAAAGTACTTGTGAGACAGTTCGGCGGTTTCAAACAGGCTGCCTTCGAAGTTCGGGAAGGCCCCGCGCTCGTCGGCCAAGTCCATGGACATCTTCCAGCCTTCGTCCTTGACGAACTTCATCACCTTCCCGGCCAGTCGGATCGCGTCTTCGGAGTCGTAGGGAATGCCTAGGTAATACAGAAGGTCCGCCCAGCCCATGATGCCCAGCCCGATCTTGCGGTTGCCCTTGACCACCTTCTCGATCTGGGTCTTGGGATATTTGTTGACGTCGATGACGTTGTCCAGGAAGCGGGCGACCTTGCGCGTCACCTTACCCAGCCGCTCCCAGTTGATTTTCTCCTCCGGACGCAGGCTCGAATCTTTGATCGCATCCTCCAGCACGAAGCGGCTGAGGTTGACCGAGCCCAGGTTGCAGGCTTCGAATGGTAGCAATGGCTGCTCGCCGCAGGGGTTGGTGGATTCCATCTCGCCCAGTTGGGGCGTTGGATTGTCGGTGTTCACTCGATCGATGAAGACGATGCCCGGTTCCCCGGTCTCCCAGGCGCGCTGAGTGATCAGGTCCAGGACCTCCGTGGCGGTCCATTCGTGGTCGTCCCAGCCGCTGATATTGCCCAGGTCGTCGCGGATCTTGCTGCGCAGCGGATGAGTCTTCCCGGAGCTGGGATCGACGACCATGTGCACCTCATTTCGATGCGCAGCCTCGATGAAGTCGTCGGTAATGGTCACCGACAGGTTGAAGTTGGTCATCTCGGTCAGGTCCGACTTCAGATTGATGAAGTCGAGAATGTCTGGATGGTCCACGCGCATGACCGCCATGTTGGCCCCGCGCCGGAAGCCGCCCTGGTTAATCGCATTGGTCGCTTCGTTGAAGACCTTCATGAAGCTGACCGGTCCGGAGGAGACTCCGTGGGAAGTGGAGACCCGGCTACCTTCGGGGCGCAGACGACTGAAGGAGAATCCCGTGCCGCCGCCGGACTTGTGGATGTGTGCCGCGGAGCGGACCGAGTCGAAGATCCCCGAGTCATCTTTGGAGATGACCGCGTCTTCTACAGGGATGACGAAGCAGGCGAAGTACTGGCCCAGCTCGCGCCCGGCGTTCATCAGGGCGGGGGAGTTGGGGATGAAGTCTAATTCGCACATCATCTCGTAGAACTCTTCGGCCACCCGCTGGACTGCGGCGTCGCCCTCAGAGGCAGGTACGTACAGCCGTTCGGCCTCGGCGGTGCTACTGGCGACTCGCCAGAACATCTCCTCCGGGGTCTCGATGGGCTGGCCGTCATCTCCCTTTTTAAGGTAACGAGATTCCAAGACGGTCTTGGCATTCTCGGAAAGATTGGCCTTGGCAAGATTCACTTTGAGCATGGCACCGGTCCCCTTTCTCAACATATGATATAGCCTGAAGTTATAATTTTTTTGTGTTTTTCAGCTTAACCCAGCCCGATTGGTTGTCGATTTTGCCACCGCAGGCACTACATATAGGGCTAATCGGCTATAATGACACAATAGATGAGGTCTTTCAAGGGCAAAATCGATTTTTTTTACAGCCACCGAAGAACTGCTTATCTTCTCGCTTTCCGCGAGGCCATCCGTGGACGAGCAATGCGGATCTGGCTTCCGAGACTGCCCCCCGCGAAGGTCTCCATTCCAGGCCGCTATGCGGGTGGTGGGGCTCCCTGCAAGTAGGCGTGGATCGCCCGATCGTAGGCCGCAGTCCGCGCGAAGGCCTCCTCCGCCAGCGTCCGGCGCGTGGCGACGGCCAGGGTTCCGTCGTTGGCCTCCAACTCCGCCTGCACCGCCGGGTAGCGGGCCGGGTCGGTGACCACCGCCACCGCCGCGTGGTTTTTTGCCGCCGAACGAATCATCGACGGGCCCCCGATGTCGATGTTCTCGATCGCCTCCTCGAAGGAGACGCCCGGACGCGCGACGGTTTGTTCAAACGGGTAGAGGTTCACGACAACCAGATCGATCGGTTCGATTCCAACACTGCCGCGCTCGCGCTCATGTTGCTTGTTGCCGCGGATGTACAACAGCCCGCCGTGGATCTTCGGATGGAGCGTCTTCACCCGGCCGTCGAAGACCTCCGGGGAGCCGGCGAATTCCGACACGTCGGTCACCGCGACGCCGCCTTCGCGCAAGCATTTCGCCGTGCCGCCGGTGGAGAGGATCTGAACATTCCACGGCTTCAGCGCCGTGGCAAAGTCGACAATGCCGGTTTTGTCCGATACGCTGAAGAGGGCGCGTTGAACTTTTACGCGGTCTGACATGGAAGCATTCTCCTTGCGAGAAAACCATGGAACAGGACACCGAACCGATCGCCCGGCGCATGCCGGGTAGGGAACGCTGGTTCGTTAGAGAATTTCGTGAGTGGCCGCGAGATCGTCGGTTTCCATCGCCTCTTCCCCGTCGTCCTTTCCTCCGGCCAGCAATTCGGGCCAACGCTTGGTCATGATACGCAAAGGCGCCGGGACGACAAGGATCGTCACGACGCACATGAGCGCCGAGGCGGCGAACAGTTCAGCTCCCAGCACGCGATCTCCATTCACCATCGTGGTATAGCCGATCGTTGCAATGATGAGCCCCACCTCACCGCGGGGGACCATTCCCAGACCGATCGCGACGCCCCGCTTGGTTCCTTCCCCGGCCGCCAGGCTTCCGAAGATTCCGCCGGCAATCTTGGTCACGACTGCCACTAGGCACAGCACAATGCCGAAGACGATGACGGAGCCCAACTTGTCGATTTCCACCTGCATCCCCGCATAGATGAAGAAGACAGGAGACAGGAACCAATACAGTGGCTTAAGATCCTTGAGCAGCATCTCTTGGATTTTCGTGCTGGCAAGAATGGCGCCCAGCAGGAAGACACCCACAATGGCCGCCAGCCCGGCCGCCTCGGCCACCCATGCAATGCCGAACACCAGACTCAGGACCATGACGAACGTGGAACCTTCGCCTCGGACGCGCTGGAGCCCCTTCAGCAAGCGCGGGAGCGCATAGCCCAGGAGCGGAATAAGAACGAACAGAAACAAGCCGACCTTGAGCCCCTGTTCGAGCAGAGTCGCGTTTTCTCCGCCGTGGGATCCGCCCGCCTGTATCGCAGCTACGACCACCGTCAGGGTCAAAAGGCCCAGCACATCGTCGATCACCGCCGCTGCCAGAATCGTTCGGGACAGGCGCGACTGGGTGGCCTTCAGGTCCAGGAATACACGGGCGGTCACGGCGATACTGGTGGCCACCATGACTGCCGAAAGGAATAGACGCGTCGGCATGCGGTCCAAACCGTACGCATCGCCCCATGCCAGCGTCAGCAAATAGGTTGCTCCGAAGGGCACCACGACGCCGAAAAGAGCGGCCAACAGAGCGGTCTTCCCCACGTGTAGCATTTGTTTCAGTCGCGTCTCCAGTCCCACGACCAGCATCATCAGCATGACGCCGATTTCCGAAAGGACAAACACTTCCTCGGTTGGGAGTATATTAAAACAGTTCAACAGGATCACGCCCGCGACAATCTCGCCCACCACCGCGCTGAGGCGCAAACGGTCGAACACATTTGCGAACACTCGTCCGCACACCAGGATAATTGCCAAATACCCCAGCCACTTAATATGTTCCAGATGTTCCATTCTAGATGTTCCTCCCGGGCATTAGCGAATCTCCTTCAGGCTTTCTTCTGCGGCTTGGATCGTTCGGTCGATATCCTCTTCGGTGTGTGCGGTGGAGACGAATGTGGCCTCGAATTGGCTGGGCGCCAGGTAGATGCCCCGTTTGAGCATGCCCTGGTGGTATCGTTCAAACCGTCCGGTATCGGAACGGGACGCGTCTGCGAAGTTGTTGACCGGTCCGCTGGAGAAAAACATGCACAGCATGGAGCCGACCCGCGCGTGGGTCGTGGCCACGCCGCTGTGTTCGGCCGCCTTTTTGAGTCCCGTGGCCAAGCGTTCCGCCAGGCTCTCCAGGCGACTGTAGCCGTCGGTCTCGAACAGTTTCTTCAAGGTCGCCAGGCCGGCGGTCACCGCGATGGGGTTGCCCGAGAGGGTGCCGGCCTGATAGACCTCGCCGTCGGGGGCCACGTGGTCCATGATCTCGGCGGTCCCGCCGTAGGCGCCCACCGGGAATCCGCCGCCGATGGTCTTGCCCAGGGTGGTGAGATCCGGCCGGATACCGAAGCGCTCTTGCGCGCCGCCCCGGGCCAGGCGGAAGCCAGTGATCACTTCGTCGAAGACCAGCAGTGAACTGTATTCGTGGGTCAGGCTGCGCAGCCGTTGGAGGAACCCGTCGGTGGGCGGAATTACGCCCATGTTCCCGGCGACCGGTTCCACGATGACGCAGGCGATATTTTCCCCGCGGGTCTCGAACAGGGATTCGAGCGCATCCACGTCGTTGTAGGGCAAGACCGCGGTGTGTTCGACAAAGTCCTGGGGGATCCCCGCGGAAGAGGGTCGGCCAAGAGTGGCTGCGCCGGACCCGGCGTCCACCAACAGGGCGTCTACGTGCCCGTGATAGCAGCCTTCGAATTTGACCACTGTGTCGCGCTGAGTATAGCCGCGGGCCAGGCGGATGGCGCTCATGGTCGCCTCGGTACCGCTGCTGACCAGGCGGATTTTTTCGATGGAAGGCACTGCGTCGACGATCAGCCGGGCCAAGACGGTCTCTTGTTCGGTGGGCGCCCCGAAGGAGAATCCGTTGTGCAAAGCCGCTTCCACCGCAGCGCGCACATCCGGATCGACGTGTCCCAGGATCAGCGGTCCCCAGGAACAGACGTGGTCGATGTATTCGTTGCCGTCCACGTCCCAGATGTGCCCCCCCGCGCCGCGGGTGATGAACGGCGGCTGGCCGCCGACGCTCCCGTAGGCGCGGACTGGGCTGTTCACACCGCCGGGGATGACCTGGAGGGCCTGATGAAATGCTGCATGGCTGCGTGGACGGGTGCCGGACGGGTTTACGTGCGGTGAATGGGTTTGCGGGTTGGCCTCGTCTCCCAAGTAAGTTTCCCCTCCAAAGATTCAAGCTAGGCGCATCAAGAGTTACTCTTATAACCCAAACCAGACCCCGGTTCAATAGGCTATGCGAGGAAAATCAACCGGGGTCGGGTGGCCCGAACCGGTGGGCCTTAGAGGCACACGTCTTTGGCGTAGCAGCGCTCGTGGATGGCTTCCATCCGCTTGGACAAGCTCATATATGTAGAGAACGCGCGCGGGCCGTTGGCGAACGGGTCGTGGAACAGGTCCCGGACTTCCTGTTTGGTCAGCTCCTCATAGATCATGGCGTAGTACATCTTGTCGCCCAGCATGTAACCCAGAGCGTGGGTGACGCCCAGGTGCAGCCCGGTGGACAATTTGTAGATGGAACGCAGACGACCGGTCTTCCTGGTTTGGAAGTACTCCCGTTCCATCGTCTTGTGTTGGACCACCAGCTCGCAGATCTTGCGGATTTCGCGCCCCTTTTTGTCCAGTCGTTGGCGGCGGGTTTGTTCGATGTAGTCCTCAAAGTCCTTTTCTTTATAACAAGTCCGCTTATGGTTGATGATCTTCGAGCCCAGAAACCCGAGCGCCTCGCGAAGGGCACGGTAGTAGAAGTCCGCCCGCATAGTCATCGGCTCGGTGGGGGTGCCGGCGCACTTGTGATGGACGAAGTGGGAGGCCTCCTCCGCCGCGTGGTTGATCGATAGATTTGACAGGTAGATGATGTTGCCCTGAGGGATGAAGTAGGACTCGTCGCGCAGGATCTGGGCGCGGATCTCCTCGATCTCATGGGGCGTGTAGGCGCCGTCTTCTCGCAGGATCTTCAGGAAGTCGTGGTCACGCGCGGTGTAGACCGTAAAGTCCTCCAGCCCTTCCTCGCTCAGTTCCAGGAACGACGCCACCACCCGCACCAGCTTGGCCACTTGGTCGGTGAAGCTGACCCCACCGTCGCCCAGCGCCCATCCCTCCGCGTCGCAGGGGACCAGTTCTTCCCGATGGTCCAGCCAGTTGAGGTAGGACTGGTACTTCGCCGTGGGTGTGGTGTTCATCACGCAGAACGCGTCGTCGGCCAGGCGCACCACGTCCACTTGATCGTGCCCGTCCCGCGCCAGACGCCAGTAGATGCGTTCCGCGTTGTGGAAGATCAGGAGCGACTTGCGCGTGGCGTCTTGGGCCGCCAACAGCTTGTCGACCTCGGCCGGCAGGTGCTCCCGCGCCACGTGCAGATCGCCGTCGATCACGTAGACCAGGGCGGCCGGGTTTGCGAGCGTTTCCCGGGCGATAATCTTGGCCGCGCGTGCGTCCCGCAGGGCCAGGGAGTTCTTCTTGCCCTCCGGCGCGTTGTTGAGCGCCACCACGCGGATGTCATTTTCGCGCGCGAAGTCGAACAGAACCTTGTAATGGAGCCACTCGAAGCCCCAGGTGTTCGAGTAGTCGATGGCGGCCAGAAACGCTTCGTCGTCCAGCTCTCCGGCCATGTAGCGATCTACCTCCGCCTGGTATTGCTCCATGACCATCTCCAGGCACAACACGATCTGTTTGCGTACCTTGACCACGTCGGTAAGGATGCGGATGGGGATCTTCTGGCTCTGGCGCAGGGTGTGGTAGTCGCCGTTGTAAACGACGTCCGCGGCGATGATCGCGTCGGTCAGGGCCTGCTTGTTGGTGACTTCGAAGTGGCGGAAGGACTGCTGATAAGTTTTGTAGTAGCGTGCGATCTGGGGATCTTCCGGCCCCAGCGAGTCGCGAATCTCCCGCTGGATA
This sequence comes from Planctomycetota bacterium, assembly GCA_029260815.1. Lineage (GTDB taxonomy): Bacteria > Planctomycetota > B129-G9 > JAJDCN01 > JAJDCN01 > JAJDCN01. The sequence goes on along the minus strand of JAJDCN010000071.1, from coordinate 2,328 downwards.
CGGCTGACCAACCGCTTGTGGATGCGGATCAGCTCTTCGCGCGCGGACCGTTGCACCATAGTTATTGCGTCGCCTTCTTTTCGATCAGCCACCCGGCATAGAAGATCACGCCGGCCAGGAACAGGTACCCGAACTCCCGGGACATGGACCCCTCGAACCCGAACATCAGCGCCAACACCGCCACCAACATCCCCAGGATCTCCAGCGTCTTGCCCAGCATGTACATAAAGTGCTCCCGCTTGAAACGTGCCCCACATCATGATAGGCGATCCCGCGCTCCATGTAAATAGCCAAGCCGTTTCCGCTGCGCTCCTGACGCAATTTTTCAGGGTAGACGGCTGGCTGAGCCCCATGTATCATAGAGCGCATCTGTGATGTACGGATCTGACCGCTTCTCATCGTGTACGAAAGATCCTTGGAGAAAGCGACTATGTGGACTGCCCGATCCCCCCGATTCCGGATCTTTCTTCTTGTTTTGTTGGCAATCGCGTTTGCCGGATGCAATAAGAAGACAGCTTCCAATTCCAAGCCCGCCCATGTCAAGGCCGCACAAGTCTATTTTCACGATGCCGTGCGCCGCAACGACCTCATGGACGTGAAGGAATTGATTGACGAGGGCGCGGACTTTCGAAAGAAGACTTTAGATGATATGACCCCGCTCGCCTTTGCCGCAAAAAACGGTTACACCGACATCGCCAGGGAACTTATCGCTCGCGGCGCCGACCCCGATGACGACACCGCGGACGGCTCTTCGCCTCTGCACGAGGCCGTCCGGGCGGGCCACCTGGATGTCGCGAAGCTTCTGATTGACAAAGGGGCAAGAGTGGATGCGAATGACAGGCTCCTCGAGAAACAAGCGCCCCTGCATTGGGCTGTCAAAGCTGGGCACCTTGAAATGGTTGAGCTCCTCCTTGAGAGCAAAGCCGATCCAAAAGTGAAAGACGCAGAAGGTCGCTCGCCATTGCATCTGGCCGCCCGTGCAGGCCATCCCAATATAGCGAAACTCCTGGTCGAAGCGGGTGCCGAGGTGGACCTGCGCAATAACCATGGCTGCACACCACTCAATGAGGTCAACGAGGCGCCTGGGGTCCAAGCCGCGAAAATTTTGATCGCTTTGGGCGCGGATGTGAACAATCAAAACGATGTCGGCTTCACGCCTTTGCATCTTGCGGTCCAAAAAAACAGTGAAGATCTCATGCGTCTGCTCTTGGCCAAAGGAGCAGACCCCACCCTCAAAGACAAGGATGGCGAGACACCCCTGGACGAGGCTACGAAGGAAGGTCATGAAGCCATCGCGGAACTGCTGCGCAAGCATGGTGGCAAGTAGTGCCAAACAAGCGTAATGAGAAGGAGCTCCAGTGCCGAAACAATTGAACATTTTGGGTGATACGTATCGCGGGTTGGGTAATCTGATCTGGCTGTTGACAGGTCTCGGATTAATGGTGCTTTCCGCCTGCGCAAGCGAGCCGCCGATCGAAGCAGAGGAGGACGTCTATGCCTCGATCGATGAGGTTGAGAGTCACGTAACCAAAAAGATAATAGAGAAATACCGCGAACAGTTGGCCGATGTGAACACAAGACTTGAGGCCCTTCAAAAGAACGATGATGCAAGGCCCGAGGATACGACTTTCCTGGAAGAGAAAGCCAAGATCTATCGGGAGGCAATCGAAGACTTGGACGAGATACGCCAATTTCACGAATCCATATGTTCAAATCATGCGACTATGTTTTCGCGATTCAATGAAGGTGACGTTGCAGAGATCTCCATCTTTGGCGATAGTGAGTTGGTATCAGGCTTGTGGCCACATTGGGATGAAGAGTACGCATGGCTTGTCATGAAGGAGTACTTTGGCTTTGATCCGGGAGGGGAACTGGATAAAGAGCAGTTTAAAAAGCTCACCGAGTTCTGGAGCATGCCGGACGAAAAACAGCGTCGAGTATTCGCGTTGGCGGAAGAGGCGATACGGATCCGCGAGTATCTTGGCATCGATGTGGTTGTAAAGCAGGAAAAACTTCACTTCCCAGATATAGAGGAGGGCGTGCTTGTCCTTCATGGTGGATGGGAAAAGACATATCCGTTCGATAATTTAGGATTTCAGCTTGAGAACTTTCGAAAACTCGATACGGAGAAGCAAAAGATACTCGTCGAAGAAAAACGTCGCCGGATGGAGACCTTGCAGCCCGCACGACTCGACTTGTTCATTGCCATCCGGGAGCGCAGCTGGGAAACGGTTAAACGGCTGATAGGAGCAGACCAGAAACTGGTCACTGTCACGGACGATGACGAGTGGACCGCTTTGCACTGGGCGGCCGCCGAAGGCTGGAATG
>JAJDCN010000008.1 GCA_029260815.1 Planctomycetota bacterium | reverse complement strand
AGAGTGACCTTACGACCAGAAAAGTTTCATAAAACTTTGGGAAAATGCAGAAAACTTTGTGGGCCTTGGATGCGGATCCCGCGCTTTAGTATCATTCTGCTTTATCGGACTGATTCCTGGGCGTCCAGGTTGTCGTCGATGGTGGGGGTAAAGACGGAGAGGATGGACCCAAGGAAGAGGGCGATCGCACTGTTTGGGGTCACGATGGCTTTCTTGGTGGGGGAGTGTTTGAACTTGCAGACATTAAATACCCCCCGCTGAAAACCAACCGAAAACGATTTTTCACCGAACTTTTCATTTAGAACGCAATATCAGGCTTCAGCTTTTCGTCGTTTGAGTTTTTGCACAGGTCATCCGGAGCACAGATCCGGTTGATGATCTGGGTAACCTTGGTCGATAAATAAAGTGCAGCGGGATCAGCACGTTTATCGGTGCGCTGACCAACGCGACGTTGGCAATCGGTTTCAAACTCACGAAGTTGGGGCAATGCCATGCGAATCATAAAATGATCCACAAGAGCCAACGCTACAAACTGTTTCCCTAGATCCTTTGACAGCACCCAATCCGATACGACCTGATCGGCCAAGAGACGTTGCTCGCTATCGAGAATTCTGTAGATCTTTGCCCAGTCTAGAAGAGCTCCTTGAGAGAACTTGGACGCCTCCGCGGCCTTCTTGATCTCATCCCATTTCTGCTCCATTAACTTTTCAAATTCTACAAGGTTCACGGCTTAATGCTCCGGAAAAATGTGGGACTCATCTCGTAGAGAGATCAAACAAGGGGTTCCGTGTATCTCCATCAATGCCAACCTCTGTAGTGGCCCAGCAGTGATCGCGAAGCTCGATCACGATGCTGGACCTTCTCCCTATAAATAGAGTGACCTTACGACCAGAAAAGTTTCATAAAACTTTGAGGAAATGCAAAAAGCTTCGTGGGCTTTGAGTTTTTGCACGGGTCGGCGTGGCCGAAGGCGACACCGGAAAACGCGCAAAGGGAGATGAAAAGAATACTTGATGGAATGAGGCGGAGTTTGGACTGGCTTGTCAAATCGGACTTCCAAAACCTTGTCGATTTCCAGGTTTTAGCGAGCGGTTGATTTCCAGCGAGGCCTCTCGCTGAAAACCGACCGAAAATGATTTTTCACCGCACTTTTTATTCGGAACGTAATATCAGGCTTCTGCTTTTTCGGTGTTTGAGTTTTTGCACAGGTAGGCTCTTAATCAAGATTCCATACATTAAGCGTACCATCGTCGCTGCCCGAGACCATCCGCTTTCCATCAGCAGATACTGCAAGACAGGCAACCCAATCCTTGTGTCCTCTATAGGTTTGAATTAATTTTCCCGTTTTGAGGTCCCACTTTCTGACAACCCCATCTCCAACTCCAGAGCCTCCAGTGATTGCGTATTTCCCGTCTGGAGTTACTGACACCGCATACAATCTACTGGGGGGCGTGGGACGATCCGCGACTAGAATCAACGCTCCTGATTCCATTTCCCATATCTTAAGCGTTTGATCCCAACTTACAGACACCAACATTTTTCCGTCAGGCGTCAGGGCCATCGATGGTATCCTGTGTACATGAGCGTCTTTAATCGTTCTAAGTAATTCACCCGTTTCTATGCTTCTCTGATCTATTTTTTTTCCAAGACCTCCGGCGGAAACCAACATATTCCTGTTGTGATCTATGACCATTGCGCTAATTCGATCAAAATGCTTGGTATTTACTACCCTAGTTTTTGCACCGGTGTTCATATCCCAGAAAATAATTTTTCTATCATCTCCACCAGAGATTACCAGCTTCTTATCTGAACTTACGCAAAGAGCATACACTGGCCCTTGGTGACCTTTAAATACACGAACAAGATTTCCTGTCTCTAAATTCCACTGTTTGATGGTATTATCGGAGCTCCCCGTAAATACACTATCACGCTCTACTGCAATACAATTAACCTCCTTATCATGAGCTTCAATTGCGTGAATTTCATCTCCGGATTCTATGCTCCAAATAATTAGCATGCCGTCACGGCTTCCCGATACAACGTATTTGCCATCCTGCGTCACCTGGGCTGCTGTGACCGCGGCGCGATGACCATAAAACGTAAATAGCACGCTCGGTGTGGGTAAGAAAGCAAATAGGTACGTTGCGACAATTAACGCAATAGCAATTGCACACCCAATGCTTACACGAAGCGCAAGTTTTCTATTAACACTTGGAGGTTTTTTCTGAGTTCCTATTTCTGTGTCACCTATGCGCTTTATGTGAGACTTTCACTTGAACAAAGGGAGGTTCCTAAAAAACCTATTCGCTGCTGTGGTCTGTAATATAGTCTTCTTCGTCGGAAAAGGGCGATCGCACTGTTCATTGGGTTAGTGTCACGATGGCTTTCTTGGTGGGGGAGTGTTTGAACTTGCAGACATCAAATGCCCATCGCTGAAAACCGACCGAAAACGATTTTTCATCGCACTTTTCATTTGGAACACAATATTAGGCTTTAAATTTTTCGTCGTTTGAGTTTTGCACAGGTAGAGTTTTTTTGCAAATCGCACCAGAACTATGTGTGACTTTTTGTGATTTCAATGCCTGTGTGCTTCTCAAAAACTTCAGGTAAAATCTCATCCATCTCAGAAAGCATTTGAAATGGCACACCAAACGCGCTGATACGGATTACGTCACCAGATTCAAACTCGATCACGACGTCTTCATCAAGATGACCATAATCCCCATGTGCAATAGGATTTTCATAACCAAATCGGACAATATTACCCATCAATATCATCTCGCGGGCTAGACTAAAGTTGTCTACAGCAAAAAGCTCCCACTCAGTTGAGAGTTCCGCAGATGTGCCAACAAAGTTCAAATCCATAATATACTTTGTGCGATCATTGTTAAAGTACTCGCCATTAAACCAATCTAACAACTTGCCTTTCTTGCTGTTATCATATATGAGAAAGAAAAGTTGGTTTTCTTCTGCATTGAAGATCGACAGGAATTGCCCATCATCTAGCTCCAATACCAAATGATTTTTCGGCTGCTCGCACTTCCAGAAGCAAAACCGCTTAACTGTCTTGCCCACGAGTTGGTTAGAAATAGTTTCTATCGGAATGCCTTGGGGATTTAAATTGTTTTTTCTATTCTCGTCACCGTAGGCCTTGTAATAAAAGTGCATGTCCACGATGTCCTCTCCATCGCTAGCGCAGCCATTTGACAAAAACACCGCTACAAATATAACCCCGATCATTTTAAAAATATACGACAAAATGCTTTCTCCTGTAGCGTTGAAAATACGACCAAGTTTGCGTAACATAATAGTGTTGCCTACTAATCACTCACGGCTATTTAGAAAGAAGCGCCAGCGCCAGCACCCCCGAAACGACTTCCGCCGCCATTGGAAAACCCCTCAAAGCCTGGTCCTAGTGGTACATAGTCATCAACAGGAGCCAGGGAACTTCCTGCTATCGGACCTGGGGTACCTCTCGAAAAGAGACCGTCATAAACACGCGTACTAGCTCTTACGCCGAAATGATATCCTCCGAGACCTCCAGCAATACCGCCCAATCTACCAAGAATCCCTGCACCGGTAGGTCCGCCTAACGCAAATCCCGCAGCAGTTCCAACTTTAAAACCGATCTCACTACCAGCCCTGCTTCCAGCCCAGCCACTCAACCTAGTTGTTATCGTTTTCCAGCGGTCTTCTGCTGTGTATACCTCATAAGCATCGCGTGCCGCACCAGCTATAATTAGAAGTTTTCCACCGATCCTAATTGCTCTTGCAGTGCGGCCAGAGTTCCTTGCACTAAATGCACTAGCCACTGCGCTATTCTGGGCATGTTTTTCAGATAGCTGCTTGACAAGAGCCTCGGCACCCTCTCCTTCAAAGCCAACAATGCTCACATCACTCGCGGACTTTGCCGCGATCATCACATCTTTTTCTAATTTATCGCCTGCCGACACGATTTTCAAGAATGTCTTTGTTGATTTTCTAAATTCGTCCTTAAAGATTGCCATGCGTCTTGCTTGAGCCCATTGTCCGGCCAATCCCCTGTCATCGGGACGAACTTCCATCCCTGCGTTTAGTAGCTCTGTGTATTTGGCACGCCAAGCGGCCCGATTTATAAGTAGCGTATTCTCTGTAGTCATCTCAAGTTCAACACGCAAGGCTGTGTCCTGGCCGGCGAATTTCCCTGCTCCACCCGCTCCTTTTGTTTTCCACTTATTCATTAACCAAAGCAGACCGTCAGCACCAGGCCTAAAACCCTCTTTAAGAATGCCACTGGCTGCTCCTGCTGTAGTACGATGAATAACGCTCACAGTCTCCAATCCCATGGGATCGACCCAGTTGATGGGGCTGTTGTTGACGAAGGCGTAGAGGTTGGGGCCGTCGACGAAGCCGGATGGGTCTCTGGAGATGAAGCGTCCCGCCTCGGGGTCGTAGTAGCGGTTGCGGAAGTGGTACAGCTCGCTTTCGGGGTCCCATCGTCTTCCCTGGAACATGTACGGGTTGCCGATCCGGGAACCGGTGCTGGTGATGTCCGTGCCCGCGTCGTTGAAGATCTTCGTGCGGCCGAAGGGGTCGTAGGTGTAGCTCTCGACCACCGCTCCTGCGGCCAGGTCCGCCGTGTTCCCCGCGTTGCGGAACGCGTCGCCGGCACTGGACGTGCCCATGGTGATGTACATCACGTTACTGTTGGCGTTGGGGTGGTAGATGAAGGTGAAGATCTCGGTGGCATCCACGTCCCCGTCGATGTTGCCCGCGTAGTTCTCGTCTACGGTCATCTGCAAGGGCTCGTCGATCCCGTTGCCGTAGATGTACTCGCGCATGACGTTCTCCGAGCCGTCTCGCTCCTGGAGTACCTGCCACCCGTCGTAGGTGTACTGGGTGGTGACGCTGCTGACGACCTTCTTGATCCGGCGGCTCAATGCGTCGTAGGTGTAGTC
>JAJDCN010000070.1 GCA_029260815.1 Planctomycetota bacterium | reverse complement strand
CGACGGTTTCAGCTTCGAACCCGCTGACGGGCACCACGGCATTGTCCGGGTTTTCTACAAATTTGATTACGGAGATTTCATCGCTCGAACTCGCTTTTATGAACGCAGAGCCAATAACGTAGATTCCGGATGAGGTAATCGTCACATCATATGGGTAAGCCAATCCGACTCGAGGATCCTTCAATTGTTTCGTCCAAAGAACTTCTCCTTCAGGACTTAGCTTGAAAAGTCGCATGCCGACCCAACCGTTGTCTTCTTCCAATCCCACGACGAAGACGTTACCCGCCGAGTCTACATCCATGCCGTAGTCTATGCCCCAGCCGCCAAGAGGAGCATTGTTGGTTTGCATGTGTTGCCAAACAAGGTTCCCGGCGGGATCGAATTGCATGACAAACCGACCTCCCACTCCTGCCTGGTTGCCCCAAGCGTTTCCTGCAATGACCACATGGTCGTTTGGGCCCACGGCCATATCCCACACGTACACGGTGTCGACTCCAGCAAGATTACGAGAGGCTTTCCATAACAGATTCCCGTCGGGATCGTATTTCCGAAGCCATACAGATTTGCCTCGGCCGGTCACGTAGATGTTGCCCAAAGAATCTATTCCTGTGGCATATGCTCCGTCGGTGCCGATGTCTTCTAGTTTTGTCCACTCGATGGATGCCTTTGCCCCGTGCTTTTGGATCAATGCATTCTGCGTCTGCGTTCCGTCTTCATTGAAGACGTTCATGAACCCAACAAGCACGGAAGTTCCGTCTGGACCAGCGGCGATGTCGAGTCCGTACGACTCACCAGTTTCGGCGGGCGTCTGCTCAAATCCCAGAGAAACTCCATCCGTATACACCCTGCGGCTCCACAAAGACGGGCCACCCGGGTCTTCTATCGTTTGTCCTGTTACGTAGACGAAACCCTCGTCCGAGACCGCAATGCCAAACCCCTGATCGACCCGACTCCCAGAGATATTTTCATGCGCCCAATCGGGACCATCAAACGTTCGTTCCCACACAGTTTGGAGGTCGGAGTCGAGCTTTTGGATTAGAATGGAGCGCTGCCAGTAGAGATCATTTTCATCCCAACTCGCTCCGACAACGTAGATATTGCCTGCAACATCGCTGGCTAAACCAAACGGAGCGTCTAGCTGCGCGTCAGGTGCGGGATGGTCAGGCGGCGGAACATGTAGAGTGCGGATCGATTCAACTCGGACCGTTTCCGGTTCCGCCATTGCGTCAGCTACGTAGCAAACGGTCAGAACAAAAAGGGCGACAACGGTTTTCTTGAACATTCTGCTCCTCCTTCAAAAGGGAGTCGTGCCGCCCTCGGCCCGATTGGAACTACGACTCCTGGTAACTCCTACAAAAAACGCTGGCAATCACGTGAAGCAAGCCCCATGCCGCGAGCGGCGGGGTATCGATTGATCTGAAAACAGCTCGGCTTGAGCTTTAATGGTTGCTTCGCGGCGCTTGGGATGCGACAAAAATTGTCACAATAGTGTCAATCAATTGCAACGACAATACGAGAATCGTTCTTTTTTGTGAGCACCTTTGCTAGGATGCAGGGAATGGATCCTGACCGCACCAAACCATTGGGTTTTCATATTGTTCTGCTCCTCAGTCTTTGTGGCGTTGTGTTCCTCATGGGTCTGGGGCTGCGAGATTTGTGGCGGCCGGACGAGCCTCGGATCGCGCAGGTGGCTCGGGAGATGTTTGAAAGCGGAGACTGGGTTGTTCTGCGTCGAAACGGGGAGCTTTATGCTCATAAGCCGCCATTAACCTATTGGCTTGTCGCTGCCGCCTACCATGTTGCGGGCGAGCCGCGCGTGTGGATTGCTCGTCTGCCTTCTGCGCTGGCGGCGACTGGGTGCGTCCTATTAACGTACTTTCTGGCTTGCGCCACGTTCGGTCGCACGGCAGGATTGGTTTCGGGCATGGTTCTCGCCACTTCTCAAGCCACGTTTACGTTGGGTGGCTCCGCGTCGATCGATACGATTTTGTCATTTTGGATGTTGGCCGGATTCTGCGCCTTTTGGCGATTCCAACGGACCGATGGGACACAAAACCGTTGGATTTACCTGGCCTTTTTCTTTGCTGGGCTGGCAGTTCTCACGAAAGGTTTGGTCGGTATCGTTCTTCCGGTTGGTGTCACCGGAGCGTATTTTCTTTGGGACCGGTCTACGCACCGACCGAAGTGGATCCATTTATTCGGAGGAATGATTCTGGCTGCGGTGGTTGTTCTGCCCTGGGGCGTCGCCGCTGATCGACAGGCGGGTGGCGAATATATCCATGAATTGGTCGTGCAGCACCACTTCCAGCGCGCCACGGTCGGCACCGATCACCGACACCCGTGGCCGGATTACTACTTCTATGCTTTTCCCTGGATTGCTTTTCCCTGGGTGTTGTTTCTGCCGGGGGCGATCCTCTGGTTGTTTCGCAAGGGTCGCGATTTCGTTGGCTCGTCTGCGTTCAGGTTTCTCATGAGTTGGTTTGTGGTCTTTTTTGTTTTCTTCACGATTTCCCAGGCGAAACGAGAGACCTACCTCGTGCCGGCTCTGCCGGCGACTTCGATCCTGATCGGAGTCTTTCTTGTCGCAAGCCTCAGGCGCTCGACGCCAGGTGTTTATCGAAATTGGTTTTTCGCTCCGCTGCTATTTTTCGGAGCAGCCATGGCGATCACGGGCGTTGGATCCGTTCTCGGGGCCTACTGGCAAATGAAGGCGTTGGTGCCGGTTGTTTGGATTGGGGGCCCGCTCCTTTTGTTATGTGGCGTTGCGATTGTTCGGTATGTGTGCCGAGGCCAAGTGGGAAAGGCCTTTGGGGCAATGACCGGGTGCGTAATCGTTCTTTATGCCGTTACCGGGTTCGGGGTCTTTCCAATTATTGATCGAGGAAAATCTCTTAAGCCGTTTTCAGACAACATTTTGGCGTTGCAACCGGAAGGGTCGTGTGTTTTCTTTTGGACGCTGGAGGATTCACTCCTTTTTCACATCGGTCGGTCCGTGCCGGAGCTGGAAACGTTCGAGTCGTTTGCGGAGACCGTCCGATCCGGTGAGCCCAAGTACGTCATTACAAAGCGAAAGTACCTCGTGCCCCTGGAGTCTGTGAAGGACGGGTGGATTGTGCGAGACCAAAAAAATTCACCGGCTCTTCGTATCGTCGTTGAAGATTATTCGCGCGCGGGTCTGGTTGTGGTCACTGGAGCGCTATAGCGCGTCCGGCGTTTCTTCCACATGGCGGGCCAACAGGTATACCAGGTCGGAAAGGCGATTCAGATATTGTAAAAGGCTGGGGTTCTTGAGCATGTTCCGTCGCATCAGGGCCACGCTGCCACGCTCGGCTCGGCGCAGTACGGTACGGGCCACATCGAGCGTCGCTCCCGGCACCGATCCACCGGGCACGATAAAGCCTTGCGGCCGGTTGGCCTTCTTTTCCAGGTCGGCAACATGGGCATCGAGCCGGGCGACGTCGTTTTCGGAAATCTTTTTTGTCAGGCGCTTCAGGTCGCGATTTTCGCAGGCTAATTCCGCGCCGATAGTAAACAGATCGACTTGGATTTCTCTTATCAGCTTCTGGGACCAGGGGTCAGTTATGCTTGCGCGGGCCAGGCCCAAAAAAGAGCAGGCCTCATCCACGTCGCCATAGGCAGAAAGCCGCGTGTGGCTCTTGGGGACCCGTCGGTTGAACAATAGACCGGTGGTTCCGGCGTCTCCTTTTTTTGTCGTGACGGGCAAAGGGCGTCCTCCGTTGGCCGACCGCAATCGTTTTGCGTGATTTGTGTGCGGGTCCGCGCTACTCGGTTGTTTGGTATTCGTGGCCCATTTGGGAAAGGGGGCTGTCGATTTTTTTGCGCTGCAGTTCAAGTTCCATGGCCTTCATTGCGGCGTTGAAAGCGCTCCGCCCGTCACGGATCTGGGCTTCCAGTCTGTTTCGATCTATCGGGGTCTCGCCCGGATGCGCCTCCATTTGCAATGCGATTGCGCGAAGGGAGACCAATTGCCGGTGGCTTTGACGCAAATGCTCTGCGGCATTAGGAAAGAATAGGGTTCCTGCGTCTTTGTAATCATTCGCCCATCGAATCCGAATCGCGGCTTTGGCCACCCGTTCGTCCCACTGGCGTAGCCATGTGTTCGTCGCTCTTGGCTTAAAAAACTTTTTGGGATTATCCAGGTTTTGTTCGAGCCTTGCCCCGAGGACTTGGAACTCTTTGTATAAAGCCTCAAACTGTTCCCGGCGAAGGCCTCGTTGCGTCTCGAAAAACGCTTCGATCGCATCAATGAGCTCGGTCAAATCCGTTTGACCTTTCTTAATCGTGATCCCGGCAAGTTGCAGGGGAGCACGTTTCGCCTTCGGTACATTATGGGTCTTGTACAGTTCGGCCAAATAGACGAACCGAAGTTTTTCTACCAGAGCGATCGACGCTTTGATATGGGTGAGAATGTTCGGGTTCTGGGCGAGAATATTATACTGTCGCGCCGGCCCTGTCTTGTTTTTAGGGTCTTCATATTTCTTGATCGAATTGCGAATCGCTTCTATCCTGGTCGTCCACTCGCTGGGCCAGTCAAACCATTGGTTTGCGCGGAGCTGGGCATCCGGCGGGCCCGCTTTAAGCTTTTCATAAGACTGCGCCATCTCGGTGCTCAGCGTTAGGATTCGATCGAAATCTTGGTACGCAACTCCGATATTGCAGTCGTCAAGTTCTCCGATATATCTTTTGTTAACATTGAGTTCTGATTCGAGTTTCGTCAGGGCTAGTTTGATTTGCGCCTCGAAATCATAGCTCTTGAACCCGCGTGCAATCATCTGCTTTCGGTGGCGCATGGCGCTCTCGTAGGTTCGTTTCGGCCTGTTCTCGTTTCTTTTTTCCGGTGGTTTTTTCAGGTCGGCGTCCGAATGTTGCCAGCCCTGCGGGCCTCCGCCCGTTTCCTCCATTCGAATTTCTCCCCAGCTCAGATCGGAAAAGTATTGATTTGATAGGGATCGGGTCAGTTTGAGCGCCGTGCGAAATTTCAGAATCGAGTGGGGAAAATGAAGGCCGTAAAAGGTTCCGGAGCTCATCGAATTAAAGCCATAGCGCTTGCCCCATTCGGCCTCAATTTCGCCGATATTCGCTTGATGTGTTCCGACCCAGGCGGTAACTTCTCGGACCCAGGGGCTTGTGAGTTGCCAGTCCGTCTCCGGGTTGGTGTTTTTTTGCTTGGCGTAGAGGGGCTTGGCCGTTTTGGGGAGTTCTTTGGTGATCTCTTGAAGGCGTTGATATTGTGTTGCAAGCCATTTCCGCTCTTTATCGCGGGCCTCGGCTGGATTGCCCTTCGGGGCCTTGAGCTGTGTTTTGGCGAGTACCGCGCCAAGGCTCGAGATGATCTCGATCCGGACATGCCATTGGCCGTCGGCGATCCTCGCGTGGGCGACGTTGCCCATTTTGAACTTTAAACGCTTGCTTCTGGGGATCCGCCTCTGATTTTCAAATGCCGGGATGGCTCGGGCCGAATCGAACCGGACGACCACTTTACAGAGCTTATTGACGTACTCGGCCGGTGCATCGACCTGGATATCAAGATATTCCCTGTTTGAAGGTTTGTCGGATGTGACCCATCGCGCGGTTGCTCGAAACGGTTCGGCCGCCGTGACTCGAGGCTGTTCGGAGATCCAAGCCAGCACAATAACGGCCAGCAGCAAAGCGACATGTGACCTAGAGCTCCTCATGGATCTGGCTCCTATTACAAACGGACTTCTCCCTGGAGGGCCACCGGCCGCTTTTTGTAGCGATGTGATCGAAGGTCGAATGCCTTGGCACGTAGAACAAAAGCCGGAGCCATTCTAGATTGTAATATTTATCGGCAGAGATTGCACCACATTTCTGGCGCGTGGATCTTCGAGAAAAATCGATTTGCCGGCACGTTCGCCGCTTAAGTCGTCCCGGATTCAGCCAGTTCCTTCTCGCGGAGGGTGGCATCAAGCTCGGCGGTAACCCGTTCGTCTAGATCCTCGGACGATTCAAGGATCGTTTTGTAGTTGCGGATGGCTTTATCGTATTCGCCCTGGCCTCGGTAGATTTTGCTCAGTCCCATGCGAGCCCACTTGTGGTTGGTGCGGGCCAGAATTTTGTGATAGTAATACTTGGCTTGGTCTTCCTGTCCTTCGCGCAAATAGATGTCGCCCATGCGGGAGAGGACGTTGTTGTTACGCGGTTCGTCGCGCAATAGGCGTAACCAGGCGGCTTTGGCCTTTTGATAATCCCGGTCGCCGCGCCAGGCATCGCCCAGTCCGTATAAAGCAAAACTGTTCGTGGTGTCAATTCGTAGCGCGCGCCGGTAGTACGCACGCGCTTTGACGAAATCTCCTTTTCGTTTGTGGATGTTTCCAACCATGGTCAGGATGTTGATAAAGTTCTCGTCGATCTCCAGGAGCTTGTCGCAATAGTAGATCGCCTCGTCTTCGCGGCCCATTTTGTAATACAGGTCGCCCAGCCCGAGAAAGATATATTTGTCTCCGTTGTTGATCTCCATGGATCGCAGGTAATAGCGCTCGGCTTTTTCATAGCTCTTGAGTTTCTTGTAGGTGTCTGCGAGACCGGTGAGGATGTAATAGTCGAATTCGTTCAGGCCGACGTATTTTTCCCAGACGGAAACCGCGTCTTCCAGCCGCCCCATGGCGACATAGGAGTGGCCCAAACCCTTGAGGGCAAAGGTATTGGTTGGCTCGTTGGCCAGGATTTTAAGATAGTAATCGGTGGATTTTTCGAACTGGCGTTGCTTCCGGTAGACATCGCCCAGTCCGACAAGGATGTAGGGGTTAAGGTCGTCGATCTGGTAGGCCCGCTCAAATACGATACGAGCTTCTTCTAACCTGCCCTGACGCATCAGAGCATTCCCTTTTTTAGAATACTCGCTGATGCGCTTAAAGGCCCCAGACTCGTCGTCGCGTTTTTCTTGTTCCATTTATATCAGATCGCTATCTTCTGATTTGCGATGCACTGATCTGTCAACTCCAAGCAGTGGACAGTTCGATCCCCTTCGACACGACCTTCATCGAGAGCCCTTTCCGTGGCCCAGCACCCTTGTGCATCTATTTGTTTTTCCTTTGTGCGCATCAATCTGCTTGCGCAATTAACTTTTGACTTTACTCCTTGTCCAGAAGCTCACTTCCATAATCGTGGGGGGTAAAACGGATAGAACCACGCGTTATAAAAACGGGCTCTCCTTCTTTTACGAAACCATACCCCACCGAAAGTTAACTATATCACCTCATTCAGACAAGGCAAGGGAAAAATAAGGAAATAAAGAGAACTTAATTATTCATTTTTTTACTCAGAAAATGAACATTGGGGCGAGTTACGCAAGGCCAATAATTATAATAGTTTAGTTGCGTTCCTGCGGAGCACCTTCACGAACCTATAACGAGAATCGGTTGTCACGGTGCGGAGCAAATTGAATCTAAACTGCATTGTGAGCATTTTGAGAGAAGCCGGCGTCCCTCGCATGCCTCGAGAATTCCCAGGCGACTTAGCGCAAAGTCGAAGCGAACCGGATCCTTCGGGTCGATGCGGCGCAGGCTTTCGGTAATCTGTACCGCGGTTTTCCAATCCCCGCTGGCCCGATGGGTTAGCCCGAGAAACCTGCCGATTTGGTGGATGTGAGTGTCCAGCGGAATGATCAATTTGGATGGGCAGATCTGATTCCACAGTCCCAGGTCGAGGCCGTCTTTGGGACGCGCCATCCAACGGACAAAGAGGTTCAACCGTTTGCATGCCCCGCCGTTGGCTGGGGATGCAAGGAGGAATTTCAAGCCGTAGGAAAGCGTTTCGTTCGCAGCAGTCGATTGTGACAGGCAGCGATTGAAAAGAGTCATAAAGCGGCTCGACGCCCGGAACGTGTCCGGATCGGATTTTCGGTATCCACTACGATAGGCGGCTTGAAGAGATCCGTGTTTGCGGAGTATCTGTTGCAGGCAAGTTAGAAGTGCGACAACATCCTCGGCGGTGTTAAATCGGTGCTTGAAGTCCTTGAGCTGCTCCCGGATTTTGCACGGTTCGATTTGCAGGATTGCCTGTTGGGGCCGGGGACCGAGTAGGCTCAAGACCTTCTGTACCGAAGAGAAGATTGTATTTACTCGGCCGTAAGCCAGAAGGGCGGCGATTAACCCAACCACCTCCTGATCTGCCGGGTTTGGGTAGCGGTGGAGAAATTGGAGGGGATCCGACTCCAGGTATTTGGGGTGGTGATACTGACAAAAGAGCTCTTCCAGGCGATCGCGCAGGCGGTGGAGGCTGTGTGGGGCAAATCCCGCCGTGGCGACCTTAGCAGGCATAATGCGTGGCTGCGGCTGTCACCGTGGGTGTTGCGGCGTCTTGGCGGGCAAAAACAAACGACACATCCTCTAGAATGCTTGGCCCGATGGCGGTCAGCAGTTCGTGAATCACGTGCTCGTCCGTATTGCACTCAGCGCTCATGTGCGCGATCAAAACCGATTCGATCGACGCGCCGCCGTTGGAGAGGATTTGCCGCAGGGCCTGCGCCGCCTGTGCGTTGGAAAGATGCCCCCGGTCGCTATGGATGCGTTCTTTGATCCGGTCGGGTCGCGCGGATCGGCGAAGCATCTGGATGTCGTGGTTGAATTCCAGCATGATGGCGCCGCAGCCTTCGAAGGCGTGGAGAACGCTCGAAGGAAAGTGGCCCAGGTCCGTGGCGTAGGCAAATCGGCTGATGCCCCCCGACGCACGGCTCTCCACGCGCAGGCCGCAGGTATTGGCCGGCATGTCATGGGGGATTGCAAAAGGCGTGAGCGTGCAATCCCCCAGCGTGAGCGGCTCGAAGCGGAAGCGTCGGATCCAGCGGCGGCCGTTCGGGCCGGCGAGTCGTTCAAAGCGCTCGAGCAAAAACGGCTCATTGTCCTCATGAATAAACAAAGGCACTTCTTGGCGCAGGCATAGCGTCTTAGCCCCCCGAGTCATATGGTCGGCGTGCAGGTGGGTGATGACGACCGCGTCCAGGGATTCCGGCTTACACCCGTGAGCGGCCAAACGCAGAGCTACCTGGTTGTGAGAGAGGCCGCAATCGATTAAAAAACGTGCCCCCGGTGACTCGACCAGCGTGGCGTTCCCCTTCGAACCGCTGGCCAAAACAGATATATGTAACGACACAGTCGCTCCCGGACGATGCAAGGGTTTTGTCAAAACAGCGGGTGAATCCTACAGGCCGCGCGCGCAGGACGCAAGTGCTTTCCACATTTCCAATCGACGATGCCTGTTGATCCGCAGCCGTGCAGGTGATAGGATGCCGGAGAGGACGCAAACAGGAACCGAGCAGCGAAGAAGGATTGCCATGGCCGAGCGGATCGATGACAACGAAGCTTATGTCTCGCCCCTGGCGACTCGGTACGCCAGTCCGGAGATGGCCCGGGTGTTCGGGTCGGATTGGAAGTACGGCC
Organism: Planctomycetota bacterium; assembly: GCA_029260815.1. Lineage (GTDB taxonomy): Bacteria > Planctomycetota > B129-G9 > JAJDCN01 > JAJDCN01 > JAJDCN01. Next base: position 10,099 of record JAJDCN010000070.1, on the reverse strand, counting down.
TGTGGCGGCGGCTTTGGGTGGCTCTGGCCGAGGCGCAAAAGGAGCTGGGGCTCGACATTACGCAGGAGCAGGTCGATGAGCTCAAGGCCGCGGTCGACGATATCGACTACGCGGTCGTCTCAGACGAGGAGCAGCGCACCCGGCATGACGTGATGAGTCACCTGCACGCTTTTGCTCTCAAGTGCCCGACCGCCAAGCCGATCCTGCATTTGGGGGCGACTTCCGCATTTGTACAGGACAACGCGGACCTGATTCTGATCCGCGAAGCCATGCTCTATGTGATGATGCGTCTGGTCAACTGTATTGAGGCGCTCTCTACCTTTGCCTTGGAGCACAAAAACTTACCGGCCTTGGGCATGACCCATTTCCAGCCGGCCCAGATTACCACGGTCGGAAAACGAGCCTGCTTGTGGCTCCAGGACTTGCTCTTCGATCTGGAAGAAATCGAGCGGCTGATCGTCTGGCTGCCATTCCGTGGGGTCAAGGGCACCACCGGAACTCAAGCCAGCTTCCTGGCTTTGTTCAACGGCGATGCGGAAAAGGTTGCCAAGCTCGATGCCCTGGTTACCGATAAGATGGGATTCTCCCGCTCCCTGCCGATCTGTGGCCAGACCTACACGCGCAAGATCGATTCACGGGTGCTGTCCATGCTCGCCGGCGTGGCCGAATCGGCCGCAAAATTTGCTAATGATATTCGTTTGTTGCAGGGCTTGGGCGAGATGGAAGAGCCATTTGAAAAGGACCAGGTCGGCTCCTCGGCCATGGCCTACAAGCGCAACCCGATGCGCGCGGAGCGGATCAATGGCTTGAGCCGTTTTGTGATTTCCTTGGAGGCCAACGGACGCATGACCAGCTCTGCGCAATGGCTCGAGCGCACGCTGGACGATTCTGCCAACCGGCGCCTGACGCTGCCGGAGGCGTTTATGGCCACCGATGCGGTCCTGCGTCTGGTCCAATCAGTTGCCTCCGGGCTAGTGGTGTACCCTCAGGTGATCGCCCATCGTTTGGATCAACAACTGCCCTTTATGGCGACAGAGAACATCCTTATGGTCGCGGTGAAGAAGGGCGGCGACCGTCAGGATCTTCACGAGCGAATCCGAACCCACGCCATGAAGGCCGCCGAGCAGGTAAAGGAGCTGGGCAACGCCAACGATTTGCTCGATCGCCTGGCAGCGGATCCGGCCTTTGCCCAGGTCAAGAAAGATCTGCCGGGGATGGTGGATCCGGTGAAGTTCGTTGGCTTGGCGCCGACGCAGGTTCAGCAGTTTGTCACGGGCCCGATTGCGGAGATGATTGCCCGCCACCAGAAGTTGCTTGGAAAATCGGTCGAGCTGCACGTCTAAACTCTCCACGCATCCCCTTCAGAACGCGGTGTATAAAGGCCGTTGCGCCTGGGCATCGCTATCTGGTCGAAGTGTTAATTTTATTAAACGGAGCAAAGGAATTCGGCTTTATGGTCGATAAAGCCGGACAGGGGCAACCAAATTGTATGCTCGGAACATGTCGGTAACGGATTTCGGAAGCTATGCAAAACATAAAAATCATTTTGGCTCTCTTGGCAATTGTTGCTTTGATTTTCCTGGCCGCCTTGCTAAACCCCACCCCTTCGTCCGCAAATACACAGCCTGACGAACCGGCCACTCCGCCGCTGGAAAACGCGTCTCACTAGATCTGTGGAATCCATAGGATCGTTGTGCGGCAGGATAAAAAGGCGCTCGGCGAGGGCGCGCTTTGCGGTGATTACATCCCACTGCCACACATACGATGAAGAAGAGGGCTAATTCGTCGTCTTGCTCTGCTTGAGGTGTTCCGCCGCGATGTGGATGTTGGCAAAGCGTGGGCCGGAGCGCTCTCGCAGGCCGATCCAGACACGCTTGTCCCCGGAAAGATTTGCCTTATGGGTGACAAAGCGTCGCGAAGCCGTTGCCCCGGCTGGAATGCTGCGGATGGTTCGCACTTGGGCGATGCTGTTGGGGTCGTCCAGCTCCCGGAAGTAGAGCGACACGGAAAGAGGAGCTGTGGCCTGAGGGTTGTGGATCCGGGTTACGATCTCTACCTGTTCTTGATCCAGTTCGTGGATCTGGGTGGTGATTTCAATCTCGGTTTGCAGCCTGTAGGCGACCGGTGACTCGGCAGGCTTTCCACGCGTCTTGTCGTCAATGTCGAGGTTGAGAGTCAAGGCCTTTTCGCCGATCGTCCCACCGACCGGCGGTTTTACATCAAGCTCCATTTCAAAAGTCTCGCCCGGGGCCAGGGAAAATTCGTGCCGTCCGCGGCGGAGTTGGTAGATTCCTTCCTTCGCGGATTTCGGGAACTGAAGGGAGGCCTTGCCGGAGATTGACGTGTCGAAGTGATTTGTGAAAGTGAACTGCCGCGCCTGATATTCGCGGCGCGATTCCACCAGCCCCCCTGCCAAACGTGCCGACATCTGTGTGTCGATCAACCCGGGATCAATACCGGTCACGACCAAGGGCATGGGGGAAACTGCTTTGAGGGTGGTGGTAAAAACATTTTTCTCGACCTCAACCGGGTTGCCCATGACGTCGGTAACGGTCAAACCAGAACCCCACCAGACGCTCTCCTCGGTGGAATTTTCGGTGCCGGGCTTTTGGTTGGCAGCTGTCAAGTGGGCCGGCCCGCGCCAGACAATAGCGGCCCGCTTGTCCTGGGTGTCGAAGATGTGGGCAATGCTGCCGTTCTTCAGGCGGATCGCGCCCAAATACCGTGCGTTCCCCACGACCTGACCGAGGGTTCGCAGAACATAATAGGCTTTGGTGGCGATCGCTTCGTCTGTCGTAAGGTCGGGTTGCGCGGTCACGAAAACCTTCTGGGCACCAGAGACCTTCGCCAACACAAGTTTTTGTGCAAAATCCACCAAGGCAGATGACTGTTTTTTATCCTCCGGGTTGACCCCAAGTGACACCCAGATGGAAGCCGATCCTCCTTGGGTGGTTTTGCTGCGGACGGCCTCGGCCATCTCGCGGGGGGCGACCTGGAAAGGGATTGCGTAATCGACTGCGGCAACGCCACTCGGTAGAGGTTCGTGGATCTGGTGAAAAACACCGGGAATTGCAATCTGTAGCAATTGAATGCCGTTGTCCGCCGCTTTTTTAAAACCATCTATGATACGCGCGAGACTCGATTTCCCCAAGAAGCTGGAATCACCACGCGTCCCGAGGATCCAGATGTCTGTCACATCCATGCTGCCAGCGACCGCTTGGGTCACTGCGGAGGCCCAACCGCGTCGCTTGGGGTCTGTGGAAAATACAAGGAAATTTGACGTGACTGCCGGAGTGGAATCCGTTTGAACGGTGCCCGGCGGGTGGCCGAAAACGCCATTGATGTCGGAGGGTTTTAAAACGCTGCTGATCTGGGTCAAGAAGGCCGGAAGGGTTTTCGGGTCGGCCCATAAGTGTACTTTGACATTCCCAGCCCGCAAGGTCGCCAAAAGAGCCAAGACGTCCTTGCTGAACCTGTTGGCCCCCTCCAGGTCTATTCCAATTCCTTTTAAGGGGACTTTGGCAACTTCCGGAATACGCCCGAGGGGAAGGGTCAGTTTAGAAGTTCCTTCGGTGCCTCGGAGTGTCAGTGTTGTTGTACAGGGGCCGAAGTGCGTGATTGGCATCCGAATCGAGGCCTCGCCTGCCCGAATGGCCATGGGATTACTGGTCCAGATCGTGGTATTGCGCCAATCGGTCACTTGCAGGCGGCCCGTGTATTCTTTTTCCTGGATCCCCGGCGCCGAGATGTATAGCTCCACCGGCTCGTTTCCGACAAACAGATTGCCCGGTCGCCGAGTGAAGATCTCGATCCGCGGCATGGTGACGAGTTGGATGTCGTCGAACCAGGCGTGGCCCGAATAGCCATCCCCGCGAACGCGACAGCGAATCTTTGCGTAACGAGCGTTGGGAGGGACTCGCTTTTTTAAAGCCGACAACCGCTGCCAGTCAAAGGTTCCTTTTCGGGTTGCGGTGGCAAACCCGTTGGGCTGGCCGTCACTCATGATGCGCCCGGCCTCGTTCGCGGCAGAATAGAAATGAACTGCGATGGATGCCTCGAAGCGATCCAGGCCTTTGCCTTTTACCCAGCCGGCCAGCCGGTAGGAATGATTGCGGTCGACTGGAATGAATTCAGTCGTTTCCGCGGCAGCGTTGTTTTCGAGCATGTCGAATCGAAGGGAGTAGCCTGTTCGGGCAACCGCTTTGTCCAGTATCCACTGGTTGTACGGCGGATGATTCGCGTTCCATCGAAAAGGCTCGTTGGGGTGTTCTGCGTCAAATTTTCCGCCTAGAATCTTGGTCCACTCTTCCTTGTGAGGCCGCAGGGCCTCGTCCTGCAGCCAGGTTCGCTCAAAGGAAAAGCTCCTTTCCTTGGGTGCAGCGGCCTTCGCGATCGAAGGGTTGCCCCCCGTGGACAGCAACGCCAGGGTGAAAAATGCAATTAGGACGGGACGAATTTTCATTCCGTATGGGTCCTTTCCGAGTGTGGATGCGGTGTTCTCCTTGTCGTTGTTATCGGTCGTTGAGCCAGTTTTTTGTTGTATCTTTCGTCCTGGAATCTAAAATCTTTTGAAATGGCCTCGGAGGAACTTCGTTTGCAATCCAGCACTTTGTCTCAAATTCCATTTAGCCGGAAGATTCTTGCGACGGCCTTGCTGTTGGTTCTTTCCATAGCCTTCGCCCTGGGGTATCTCAATACGCTGCTGTCCTATGCGCAAGCGGATGGAGAGCAGGGGTTCTCCCCCGTGTCCGACCTCAAGGCCGCTTTCGCCGAGCCACGATTCGCCGTGATGGTACGAGGCCCCATGGCGAAGAACGCCGGGCCTGATGTGGAGACCCTGTTTGAATGGGCGATGCGTGGCGGTCCGGAGGCGGAATACAAAACGACCATCCAACCAGCCATGAAAAAGCGCAACTGCGCCAAGTGTCATAATGGATTTGAGCAGGTTTCACTCGCGACCTATCAAGACATTCAACCGCTCTTGCAGAAGGGCAAGCCGGTTAAGCAATTGGGGGATTTGAGTCACTCCCACCTGTTCGGGATCGGACTGGCCTTGGCGGTGATTGCCTGCATTTTCTCCTGTACCGGCCTTTCCGAGCGGGTCAAGGCATGGTTCATCGGGCTCGCGTACGGAGCCTTGTTGTGCGATATCGGGTCCTGGTGGGGAGCCAAGTTCCTTTCGCCCGGTTTTGTCTACCTTTTGATGGTCGCCGGCGCCGTGACGGTGCTGTGCGTGACTGTGATGGTTCTCGGGTCTCTGTTGAGTCTTTGGCGTCCGCACCCGTCGGCCGCCAGCCCATCCTAAAGATACAAGGAATTCCTACCGATTCTATGGAAGTAGAGCGATAGTCTGCGCGGACAAAAATCGTAAACCGACCGGCAAGGTTTGCCGGATAAAATTGAGGATGGCTGATGCCTCCAAGCCGCATCATTGAGATCATTTCCAAACGACGCTACACCTTTGCCGTGGCGTTCGTCGTTTTTTCTGCTGTCGGATTGCTCTTCTTCGCCACGCCCGAACCGCATTATCCTTACATTGCGCAGGTCGACATTTCCATTCGAATGAATCCGGATGTGGGGCCTCATGGTGAATTGGGCGGTTTTATCAGGAGCCCGGAATCCGGCCGGCGCGCCATGACCCGCGGGCCCCAGGTGGTCGAAATAGCGGCCACAATGCTCCGTGACCGCTCAGAATCGTTTGCAGAGTTCGATCTGGCAGGGGACATTGACCCTCAAGCCTGGCTGGCGTTTACCTCCTTTGTTCACGATTCGATCGACTTGGCTTCATCTCAGCCCGGTCATGCCACTTTGCAAGCCCAAGCCAAGACTCAAGAGGCCGCCCTCGCCCTGGCAAAGGCAGCCGGCGGCGCTCTGATGCAATATCTTCGCGGCTCCAATCAGGCTCTTTCTGCGACCGACTCGGAAAACCTTGTTCAGGCCGGGCTCGCCACCCAGGAGACTCGTGCTGCCTGGGAGCAATACGTTCAGGTCCATCGCTTTCACGACCTCGAAGCCGTGTATCACAAAGACCAAGAAGAGCTTCGTGGGATTCCAGAAAAGCTTCCCCGACTAAGGAAAGAAGCTGAAGAAAAAATAAAAGAGCGAAAAAGGCTGTTGGATATTCTCTTGTTCCAGAAATGGACGGTGGAAGAGACAGCGGAAGTCGAACGGTTGCAAAAACGACTGGAAGAGATCAAAACGGAGATCCAGCATCTCGAGATCCAGCGACAAGATCTAACGCCATTGGTGGCAAAGGGTCAGCCAGTCATTCGCGAAGGTTGGCGCCTGCGAGATGCCTTTCAGGCGCAAAGTGCAGCTCTGGCTGCGCTCAAGAAGCAGGCAGGCTTGAACAAATCGAATAATCCAAAAGCGGACGAGATGATTGCGCTTGCAGCACCAACAGTCGCGTTGGGAACCAAGCCGCTCCATGTGGGCTATTCGGTGGTGGCGATTGTGATGGCTCTTGCCATTTCTCTGGCTGCTGCGGTTGTGGTCACCTGTAGCCGGGAGTTGGTGCGATCGCGTGCCGGCATGCCATTGCCCATGGCGCCGTCGTTGGATTACGAAATATTGGGGCGGGTGCCGGAATCTCTCGCGGTCACCCCGTTGGAAATGGCAAAGGATGAAAAAGTGTACGCCGCGGTGAGCAAGATCTGCGCGCGTATCGAGAGGGCTCGGCCGAACTTGCGCAGCCTGTGGGTGACCAGTGCCCGCCGCTGGGAAGGGAAAAGCATGGTTGCGATTGCCCTGGCGCGGTTCCTCGCGACCACGGGGAAAAAGGTTCTCCTGGTTGACGCCAATATTCACAACCCTTCTCTACAGCACGTGTTTGAGTTTGACAACGAATATGGATTGACCACTTTGTTGGAAGGTCATGACCGTGCCGCCATCGCGGTAAAGGAAATCAAAACCGGCGTGGGCCAAAGCATGGAGGTGAGCGATATGTTGGTCGCTACGTCCATTGAAAACCTGTGCGTGTTGCCGGGCGGTCCGCCACCGCTGGACCCAGAATATCGGCCCGTGGCCGCGGGATTCAAAAAGATCGCTCGCAAAGCCGAATCCCTTGCAGACATTGTCGTGTACGATTGTCCGACACTCTCGCGCAAGAGCGAAGTCGAGCGGCTCTCCAGCGTATTGGGCGATGTTTTGATTGCTTTGGCTCCCGGCGATTCGAAGGAGCTGGATATTGTATCGACCAACTATGTTTTTCATGAAATCCGTCACAATGTGATTGGAGCCGTGCAAAATCAAACGAGGCCTTCGGAAGAGGAGGCCTCGCGGATCCCGGAAGAAGCCATCCAGGCATAAAGGAGCGCGCTGTGTGGAGTAGAAAGAAGAAACAGGTTTCTGTTGAAATCCCGATTGCCCGGACCGTGCCCGGTCAGTTCCATCTTCGCAGTAATAGCACTTCCGAAGGGATTGCCGCTCTGGCAGTTTCCATCCGAACCCACGGGCTGTTATACCCGATTCTTGTGACCGGTGGGCCCAAGCGTTATGAGTTAATCGCTGGTCTTCGGCGCTTGCATGCGTGCAGGCGGTTGGGTTGGAAAAAGATTCCTGCAAACATTCTGACCGTATCTCCAGAACAAGCGGCCGAGGTAAGTCTCCTGGAGAATTTGCACCGACAAGAGTTGAGCGAAGCAGACCGGATCCGCGCCATCGCGCTGCTTTTGTCTCGCTGGTCTACCGGCTCGGCGCTGCGTCTGATGCGTCGGCTGGGTGTGGAGGAGAGCGATGTGGAGGCAAGTTTGCGGCTTGGCAGTCTTTCCCCAATCGTAAAGGAGTCGTTGCGAGCGGGGTTGATCCATGTCGAGGAGGCTCTGGTGGTCGATGCGTTGGACAACCGGGAGAGTGAAAAGGCTCTCATTAAAAAAATTCATCAAGAGCGCGAGACAAATCATAAGGCCTCGGGCACGAGTCAGAGCCCTCGTCCGGTAGACAGGGCGCAGGAACAATCTGACGCGCAAGAGCGTTTCAAGCCCAAACCGCGAGTTTCGACGGACTCCCCTCAAGCAGGCCCCAAGGCTTCTTCCGCAACACCGGATGCTCCTTCAGAGCTTTCGGGCGCCAGCCTGTTAGAAAGTACCGAGGCGATGATCCAGACCTATCGAGACGAAGCAAAAATCGATTTTGATACCGCGGAGCGCGTTGTTTCAACCATTATCCGCAACTTGAAGCGATCCAATCGCGAAGTTCTCCATCTGGACCGAGATATCAAACAGGATGGCAGTTATCTCCCACAGCACACACTTAACGTCACTCGTCTGGCGATCTATACAGGCGTGGTGCAGGGGCGCTCCGACAGCGAATTGCGCCTGTTGGGGTTGGGGTCGATGTTCCATGATATTGGCATGGCTCAGGTTCCTCCGACCATCCTGGCCAAATCCGGGCCGCTTAGCCAGCCTGAACTGGAGACGATCCGAAAGCATGCTACGAGTGCCCATGCGGCCGTCTCGACACAAAGAAAGATGGAAAAACCTGTATTGGATATGATTATCCAGCACCACGAGCGTGTCGATGGCAGCGGCTATCCGAAGGGGTTGCGCGGAAACGATTTGTCCGATATGTCGCACAGCATTACCATTATCGACACCTACGTGGCAATGATCTCGCGCCGCGATTATCGCAGGTCCTTCTATCCCAGCGCTGCGATGGAAATGATCATGCACGATGCCTTCCGCGGCCAATATGACAAGAAGGCTTTTCAGGATTTCCTCTCAGCCCTGTCCCTGTATCCGATAGGAAGCCATATTCAGTTGTCCGGCGGCGAGATCGCGCGCGTGGTGGGCTCCAATCCGAGCGATCCCAACCGGCCGATCGTCGATGTGCTGACGGACACCGCGCGTCACTGCCTGCCAAAGCCGGTCAAAGTCAACCTCCTGAACGAGCTCGATTGCAAGGTCCTTAAGGCGGTCGCAGAGGACGAGCTGGCAAACCTCATGACGGCGGCGGCAAACTGAAAAAGAGCTTGACACTGCCGGTGCACCGCCTATAATTCACTTTGGTGCCCGTTTTGTTGGCGGGCATCTATTATTTTGGGCGATACCAGGGGACCGGGCGATTAGCTCAGTTGGTTAGAGCGCTTGCCTTACAAGCAAGAAGTCACTGGTTCGAGTCCAGTATCGCCCACCACACCGTAGAAATCTACGGGGCCGTAGCTCAACTTGGTTAGAGTCCCGGATTGTCGATCCGGTGGTTGCGGGTTCGAATCCCGTCGGCCTCGCCATCACACAGAACTTGTTTCTTGATCGTTGGTTGTGTGTTCCCCTTCGGTTGGCACCAAACGCTTGGCGAGGAGAATGGACGTGTCTGTGTGTTGCTCTGTATTTGTGGTGATTATACGGGGCTCCAAATATCCCAAACAAGACGAAACGATTCAAACAAAATAGGCGCCTCTCCCCTGGGCGGAGGGACTCGTGCACCGGTGTAGGGTCAAGTACCTTGGAGCATGACGGCGAGGTCTTCCTGCAGACCTTGCAGGTCTTCCTCGTGCTCGACCTCGTCGGACATGATTTGGAGCACCATGTTGTTGGTCACAGGATCTTTCCGGTCGGTGATTTCCATGATGTTTTTGTACACGCTGATGGCGCACTGCTCGCCTTTGATGTTTTGCTCGATAATGGTCTTAACATGTGCGTCGTCGGGCGCGTCGTAACCGCAGTTGGAGAGTTTCAGCCATTGGGCCGGTGTGGTCACTGGTGTGCCGCCTAGTTGGATAATTCGGTTGGCGACCATGTCGGCGTGGCGCATTTCGTCCGCGGCGTGTTGTAACAGCTCCGCGATCACAGCGTCTTTCATCGGGCCTTTGACCACTTTGGCGCCCAGCCAGTATTGATAATGCGCCAACCATTCGTCGGCGAACGCTTTGTTGAGAAGGCCAATAACTTCTTTGACGTCCATATCAACGATTTCACGTCCTCGGGTTCCCATCGCGTTTCTCCTTGTTGAATCCTTGTTCTAAGGTTTGCCCCGGATCCGCCCATGGGACCAATACCTCGTGGGCGATATCAGCTGTTTTATTCTAGATCTCCCAGATAACATACGCCCACGAGCACCATGAGCCTTGTCAGTAATTCTATTAAGCATTCGGACACATACA
>JAJDCN010000069.1 GCA_029260815.1 Planctomycetota bacterium | reverse complement strand
CCGCCTGCACCAGTTTCTGGCGCGACGCCTCCAGCTTTTCCGTCATGGCGTTGAAGTGGCGCGCCAGTTGACCAAATTCATCGGTTCGCTCCATCTCGATGCGCGCCGACAGGTCCCCCGCGCCCACCCGGTCGGTGCCCTCCACCAAGGCGAGGACCGGCTTGACCACCGAACGGCTCAAGCGCACGCTGACCACGATCGCCACGCCTGCCGCAACCGCCAGCAGGACCAGCGAGCCGGCGATCGCCCAGAACGCAAACCCCTCGGCGCGCTCCGACGCGTCGTCCACACTCTGGCTGAGGGATTGCTGGAGTTTGTGATGCACCTCGGCCAACTCGAAGGTCAGATCTTCGGAAAGCTTGTGGTAGCTCTGTAGCGTGTCATCGTCCAGGTCCACCGTCGCGCGCTCGTCCACGTAGGGCTTGATCCGATCGCGGAACAAGGCAATGTACCGCGCGTCGCGATCTTCCAGGTGTTGCAGAAGATCGGCCTGCGTGGGTGTTGACAATTGATCCCGTGCGCGGGCCAGAGCCGCCTGATTGGCTCGATTGGCCCGCTCGAAGTGGTGTAGATGATGCTGGCGAGCCCCGCGGAGGTTGATGATGTAATGTTCCTGATGGGCATAGCGCTCGTGGGTGTGGCCCATCATTTCCAGGCACGCCCTGGCCGCGTCGCGATGCGCCTGGATCTCGTCCATCGCCTGAAGCACCAGGTTGAAGCTGACCACCGCCCCGGCCACTGCCAGCAGAAAGATCCCGATGATCGCCCCGAACCCGGCCGCCAGTCGAACCCCCGTACTCGCCGTCCGCTCGCTCATGGGCGGTACTATACCATAATATCAGCAGAGACCGCGAGTCCACCGATTGCACAGATTAAAACAGAGCATTGCCATTTGCCGTCATCCTGAGCAACGCGAAGGATCTGGTTTGCATACAGCAAAGGCTCTCAGACGAGATTCTTCGCTCCGCTCAGAATGACGGAGAAAAGGGATTTCCCACTATCGGCGTCGACGCGCTCTAAACAGCGCGGTGGCGCCCAGGGCTACGAGAGCGATCGTGCCGGGCTCTGGGACGGGGGTGACGGTGATGGCGCTGGACAGGAAGCTGAAGTCGCGGCCGTTGCCGGGCAGGGTGTTGTCGATGGTCAACTGCACGTGGTAGATCCCCGGATCGGCGAAGCTGAACAGCGGGTTCTGTTCGTTCGACGTGCCCACCAGCCGGAAACCATCCGCCGCGAACACCAGCCACTCCCACGACTCCACAAACCCACCGCTCCGATCGTACAGCCGAATATCCTTCCCCGGATGCAACGTCTCGGACCCAAACACAAATGCCGCAGCGTTCTCAAACACTTCAATGTAATCCGTCTTGTATTCTTGATCGAACCCATCCCCCGGCAACGTGTTGTCCACATCCAACCACACATCAAACACCCCAGCATTGTTGAACCAAAAACTATCCCCTGCAATCGCACCGGCCCCCTCGACGCCAAATATGCTCGACTCAATATACCCAGTCGAGAGGTTGCCAAAATTCACCAAGAAGCCACGATTGACCTTCGTATGGTCTGCTACAAATGCCGCCATGTTCTCTACGACCGTGATGTATCCACCTTTTACAAGCGTGTCAGATCCCAGAGCGTTCGTTGATTTTAGGCTGACATCGAACAAACCAGAGTGCGCATACTCGTGAACGGGCTCTTCAAGCGTGGAGGATCCTTGACCCGACCCAAAACTCCAATCCCAGCGTGTTACAGGGCCAGCGGTAGCAGGACTGGAGGACAGGTTGGCGAACGCCACGGACGCGCCCATGTTTACGAGGGTGGCATCCGCCGCAAAATCTACAACAGGTGTTGCTACTTGGCCGTAGATTACATAGGCATAGCCAGGCCCGTACGACGGGTCTTCCAAGTTCGTCGAGCCGATAATGATGTCAGCGATCCCATCTCCATTTATGTCCCCGCCATTGGACACAGATATGCCTGCATTGTCGTTTGCCTTAGCTCCTTCAAAGATTGCTCCTCCGACAGATACACCAACTTCAGAGAGAGATATCCTTCCCGTTAGGCCAGAGGGAGCGTTCGTCCCATACACCAAATATGTTTCACCAACACGGGAGTGACGCGGATTGCCAGAACCATCACCGTATCCGGCCCCGATTAAGATGTCAGAGATGCCATCGCCATTGACGTCCCCGGCCGCAGACACTGAGTATCCCGCCCATGATCCACAGCCTACCGCAAGGCAACCGTGGCCGACAAAGGTGACCCCGTCAACCGCAGACCCTACTTGGGCGAGTTGAATCGTGCCTGATAGCACATCGCCCGCGCTCTTTCCATAGACCAGATACGCTTCTCCTGACTCTATGCCACTCCTATCCGATCCATGGGCGCCAATTAGCATGTCATCGATGCCATCGGCGTTGATATCCTCCACAATTGATACGGCACGACCCGCGACGTCATAGGCGTCCACACCTTGGAACACTGCACCTGCCACCGTCGTGCCGATATCAGAAAGGTCTATTGAGCCGTTCAGAGCGGGTGCTCCTTCTATTCCGTAGACCAGATAAGATTGGCCTGCCCGGGATTCAGAACCTACGCTGACATGCGGAGCGCCTATAACGATATCGTCCACACCGTCACCGTTGACATCTCCTCCCCCCGAAACAGATGCGCCAGCCAACCCCCACGATTCGCTTCCTTTGAACACAACACCGTCTATCTGATCCCCAACAGTCATCAGACTTAGCGCACCCGACAGAGACGCCTCGCCGCTCTGCCCATAGATTAGGTACGCCTCTCCATTCCTGAAGCCACTCCCGTCCGCCGCCGCCCATGCGCCAATCAGTATGTCATCGATGCCGTCGCCGTTGACGTCTCCTGCACTAGAGACAGAATTGCCCGCTCCTGCGCCGTTCTCGGAAGTTTCAAACACTGCACCGACAACGGAGTTCCCAACACTTGCAAGGCTGATCACGCCTGATAATTGCTCAAGGCCGCTACGGCCATAGACCAAATACACTCGTCCGTTACCTGTTGCATTCTCTGCGCTCCCATCGGCCCCACGGGCACCAATGAGAAGATCGTCAACCCCATCGCCGTTGATGTCACCCGCCTGAGATACGGCCTCGCCCGACAAATCCCATGGATGGACACCCAAAAACCTCACACCATCGACGCTGCTACCCACTTCTGCCAAATCTATCATGCCGATGTGGGCGTCCGAGCCCGCCTTTCCGTAAATGAGGTACGTTTCTCCGTAATAATAGTCGGGGTGAATTCCGCTTCCTGTAGCAGCAGCAGTGGGCGCACCAACCAGGATGTCGTCTATTCCATCGCCGTTTATGTCGCCAGCACTGGAAACGTCATAGCCGGCCCCGTCATACCGCTCGATAGCTACGAAGGTAGAGCCGCTCCACGTCGTGCCCATATCCCCGAGGTTCAGAATTCCGGAGAGTTCTCCGGCTTGGGTAAGAGTTGGCGCGAGGGTTAGGGTCACTATTAGCGAGAGTTTGGTGACGAGAGCCCGCCTTTTCGCTGGGGTCATGCTCGATTTCTCCTTGTTTGCTTTGGGCGCTGGGGTCCGCATGGGCCGGCGCAAAACGGCCTGTCTATACAGGACACATTTCAGGGGGAAAGTTCTTAGGAAAAATAGAATCTTTTTTCGTCTCCAGGCGGATATTTCACTGAAACTGTAAAATCGGCGGCGCGAATCATATATTTAGTATTTGAAGGCCCTTTTTTGCTAAAATATGCTTGACGGAGACTGGATAGCAGGGTATAATCTTAACGAACGTTCGTTAAGTTAGTGCATTGGTCTTTGAGGGATTGCCATGGGCTGTACGGAGATCATCGCGACCTGTCGGGACTTGTACAACGACGTGGAGCTGTCCGGCGTCGCCCGGTGGAAGCAAAGCAACAACGGAGCCAAAGCGGTCGGGTTCATGCCGATCTACATCCCCCGTGAGATCCTCCACGCCGCCGGCGTCTTGCCCGTGGGGTTAATGGGCGGCGGCGACAACGTGGAGATCATCAAGGGGGATGCTTACTATCAATCCTATATCTGCCACATCCCCCGCAGCACGATCGAGCTGGGGCTGGGCGCATGGCGGGAGACGCTTGACGGGTTGATCTGCCCTTCCATCTGCGACGTGGTGCGCAACATGTCGGGCATCTGGCTGATGCAATTCCCCGAGAAGTACGTCAAGTACTTGGACTTTCCACAGAACTTCGATGCCTCCATCGGCGGAGCGTTCTACATCCGCGAACTGACCCTGTTGCGCGAAGAGATGACGAAGCTCTCGGGCCGCACGGTGACCGACGAGGCCCTGCGCGAAAGCATTGCGCTGTACAACGAGAACCGGCGGTTGAGCGCCGAGCTGTACGACGCGCGGGCCGCCAAGCCGTGGCAGTTCCCGGCGGAGGAAGTGTATCTGTTGGCACGCGCCGGCAACGTGCTGCCGGTGGAAGAGCACAACGCGATGCTGGCCGATTATCTAAAGACCGCCGCAGCCGAGGAGCGGCGCGAGATGGACAACATCCGTGTCATTGTCATCGGATCCTTCTGCGAACAGCCGCCCCTGGCCATGATCAAGACCCTGGAGCAGGCGGGCTGCTACATCGTGGACGACGACTTCGTCCTTGGCGCGCGCTGGCTGACCGAGCCGGTGACCACCGAAGGCGACCCGATCGAGGCTTTGTCGGAGGCGTACCTGAATCATTCGACCTTCAACTCCGCCCGCTACGAAGGGGACGGTGCACGGTCGGACGACCTGATCAAACTCTATCACGACCGCAAGGCCGATGGCGTGATCTTTTGCGCCGCGTCGTTCTGCGACCCAGCCCTGCTCGACCAGCCGGTGTATCAAAAGGCCATGGACGACGCGGGAATTCCCTATACAGCGTTCCAGTTCCACGAGAACACCGGGCAGTTCCAGGTGATCCGGGAGCAGGCGGGCACCTTTTCCGATTCCATCAAACTATGGAGTGTCGTATGAGCAGCACGACCATCGAAAAAGAACCGAGCATGGTCAAGCAGAAGCAGATGCTGGCCGACTACTTCCGCGGACTGTCGCGGGCGAAGGAAGAGGGCAAGAAGGTGGTCTACACCTTCGTACCGGGCAACCTGACGGAGCTGGTGCGCGCCTTCGACATGGTGCCGGTCTACCCGGAGATCAACGCCCTACAGTCGGGCATGCGCAAAAAGTCGGCGGAGTTTATTGCCGACGCGGAAAAGATCGGCCACTCCGAAGACGTGTGCACCTACGTCAAGTGCGACATCGGCATGATGCTGGAGGGCAACATCGGCCCCACCGGCGAGAAGATTCCGCCGCCGGACCTGCTGCTGCTGTCCTACACCGGCTGCTTCACCTTCATGAAGTGGTTCGAAAACCTCAAACATCATTACAGCGGTGTGCCGGTGGCCATGCTCCATGTGCCCTATCAGGGCGACGGGCAAATCACGCCAAACCTGCGGCAATACATTGTCGATCAGATCAAGAACGACTTGATCCCCACTTTGGAGAAGGTTTCCGGAAACAAGTTCGACGAGGAAAAGCTGCGAAGCAATCTGGAAAAATCTCGGGAAGCGGAAGACAATCTGGTCTTCGCGCTGGAATCGGCCAAGAACGTGCCCTCCCCCATCGACGCCTACTTTGCGGGCGTGTACTATATCGGGCCGATCTTTACCGCATTCCGCGGGACCGATGACTGCATTGAGTATTACAACGAGCTGCGCGGCGAGATCGAACAGAAAATCAAGATCGGGGAAGGACCGACCACGCCGGAGGGCATTCTGGAGAACGAGCGCTACCGCTTGGTCGTGGAAGGACCGCCCAACTGGACGCACTTCCGCGAGTTCTGGAAGATCTTCTACGACGAAGGCGCCGTCGTGGTCGCCTCCACCTACACCAAGGTCGGCGGTGTGTACGACCAAGGCTACCGCCACGATCCGGACGATCCCTACGGCACGATGGCCGATTACTGCGCCGGCTGCTACACGAACCTGAACCTGCCGAGCCGCGTGGAGATGCTGTCCAAATACGTCACGGACTACAAGGCCGACGGGCTGGTCATCAACTCCATCAAGAGCTGCAACTCCTTCTCCGCTGGGCAACTGATGATGATGCAAGAGATCGAAAAGAAGACCGGCGTCACCGGGGCGTTCATCGAATCGGACCTGGTGGACCCGCGCTACTTCTCCCACGCGAATCTCAAGAACCGCTTGGAGTCCTACTTCCAGATGATTGATCAGAAGCGAAAAGGGGGAGCGGGCTGATGAAACACTATCTGGGCATTGACCTGGGCTCCACGACCACCAAGGCGGTCATTCTCGACGAAAACGAGCAGGTCGTCGGGCGGGGCATCACCAACACGCGGAGTAACTACCACGTGGCTACCGAAGTGGCGCGCGCGGAGGCGTTTTACGATGCACGCTTCACGGTGTTGCGCTCGATCCTGGGAGCAGACGAGCGGTTGCTGGGCGCGGCGGTTCAAGCAATTGATGTTCTGGCAGCCGAATTTCGCTTCCAACTGGAGTATTCGAAGTTCACCGCACTGCGCGAGGCCTGCTTCGACCAGGCCGCCAAAACCCATGGCGGCTCCGCAGACATTTATGTAGAGGCGATTCGCGACATACTCGACGAACTGGACGCCCAGGCACACGACCTGTTCTCCCCCGCCGCACTGGACCAATCGCAGTTCTTCCGCGACATCATCGGTTCTAAGTTTTTGGTCCTGGCCGACCGCGAGGCACGCGGCCGGGAGATTGCGTTCGAGTCGCTGATGGGCATCTACGACAAATGCATTCTGAAGGTGGAGAACGAAGCGGCGGAGGACGACTTCGCTAGAGTCATGCCCGCTGCGTTGAGCAAATCCCTCAACAACGGGCTGGGCTCCAGCACCGATGCCGCACAGGCCGCGGCGTTGACCGAAGACGTGCAAAAGGCAATCGACTATCCATTGGAGATCATCAACACCGTGGGTACCGGCTACGGGCGGCAACGGTTGCCGTTCCGCAAGGACCAGATTTGTTCGGAGATCCTCTGCCACGGACTCGGCGCCCACTTCATGTTTCCCAACACACGAACGGTGCTGGACATTGGCGGTCAAGACACCAAAGCAATCCAGGTCGATGGCCAGGGGATTGTCACCAGCTTCCACATGAACGACCGCTGCGCGGCGGGCTGCGGCCGCTACCTGGGCTACATCGCCGACGAGCTGAACATCGGTCTGCACGAGCTGGGTCCGTTGGCTCAAAAGGCTGACCGGCAGGTTCGCATCAGCAGCACTTGCACCGTGTTCGCCGGAGCGGAACTGCGTGATCTATTAAACCTGGGCGTCAAACGAGAGAATATCCTGAGCGGACTACACCGGTCGATCATCTTGCGAGCAATGTCGCTTTTAGCCCGCTCCGGGGGCGTGGATGAGGAGTTCACCTTCACCGGCGGTGTCGCAAAGAACCCGGCAGTCGTGGACGCCCTGACGCAACTGATCGGCGAAAACTATGGCGATCGGACGCTGAACATTCATCCGGATTCGATCTACACGGGCGCCGTTGGCGGGGCCCTGTTCGCCGGACGGGCCGGCGGGTAAAGGAGGAAAGCTTATGGCCATCACGATAGGCATCGACGTGGGCTCCGGTTCGATCAAGACCGTCTTGATCGACTATCCCGATACGGACAGCGAACAACCACGGGTTCGCAGCTCCCGCGTCGAGCGGATCCGCAAGCGCAAGCCTTCGGCGATCGTCGAAGAAAGCTACCACGAAGTGTTGGAGGAAACCGGTCTTCAGGAATCGGACATCGATTACGTAGCCTCCACCGGCGAGGGTGAGCTTGTCACGTTTCGCCGGGGCCATTTTTTTGGCATGACCACTCACGCTCGTGGGGCCCACTTCCTGTTCCCTGAAACCCGAGCCGTGGTTGACATCGGCGCCCTCCACGCGCGAGCGATCAAGGTGGACGATCGGTCCCGGGTCTTGAAGTACAAGATGACCGGTCAATGTGCCTCCGGCTCTGGCCAGTTTCTGGAAAACATTACGCGGTATTTGGGAATCAGTGTGGACGAGGTCGGTGAGCTGTCGCTACAGTCCCGCAATCCCGAAGTCGTCAGCGGCATCTGCGCCGTTCTGGCGGAGACCGACGTGATCAACATGGTCTCCCGGGGCATCACCACACCGGATATTCTCAAGGGCATCCACGTCTCCATCGGCAACCGGCTCGTGCGGCTGCTGCGCGCGATCCAGGCGGAGTCGCCGGTAACTCTTACCGGCGGGCTGGCCACAGACGTGGGCCTGGTGGCCGCCATGAAGGAGCGGATGGAGAAGGACGGCATCGAGTTAGAGTTGTTGACGCACCCGGATTCGATCTTGGCTGGCGCCATCGGCGCCGCGCTCTGGGGCGGGTTCCGCCTCCAGCGCCTGGCCGCCACCGCGGGCGCGCGTTAGACACCATCGCATCAATCGTTATTGTTCTTACGAACTGGTGAGCCGCAGACACAACTGGAACAGTCGTTCACTGGCCTTTCCGTCCATGGGTCCCAAGTGTTTAGCGATAAAGTCAGCTTGACGCGCGCGCAGAGCGTCCGTGGCGTTCCGATTGCTCAGCAGATCCGCAAGGGTGCACACCCAATCCGACTCGTTTCGGACCGAGACCGCCACGCCGCCTCGTCCAAAGGGATGGGCGTCAGCCCGCCGGGTCAGGTTCACCGTGAGGATCGGCACGCCCAACAGCGCCGCTTCAAAACCGACGGTGGAGCTTTCCGTGATTAGCAAGCGGGCTTCGGCCAGCAGTTGGTCGATCGGAGTCTCACGGGTTATCTCTACATGGGGCAAGTCCCGACACGCTTCGTGATAATAGGCCTCGATTGCATCCGACTGACGTGGGTGGAGCTTCACCACGAACTTCTCGTCGGGAAACTGTCGGAAGACCTGCACGGCTGTTTGCGCGTAGTGCCGTTCCTCGTCGGCCGCATCGTAGGCCGAGCGCAACGGAGCCACTTGCGCGGCGAAGAGGATCTTCTCCTTCGGTCCTGATGGGAGCTGTTCCGTCGGCCGATTTATCCCGTCGTATTTGGGGTTGCCGGTGATATGAACCTGTGTAGGATCGTTGCCGAACCCCAGGTGCCAATCGCGCGCAGCCTCGCCCCAAACGGCGGCGTGGTCGGCAAAGATCGGGCGTTCGCCATTGCTTTCTCCCTTGAGCCCGTGCTGGACCACCAGCGTGGAAATGCCCTGTTTGCGGGCGGCCAGGATTTCCAGCTTCTTGCTCAAGAGGCAATCGGTATTCATCAACGAGCCGTTCACACGCAGGGCTTCCAGAAGAATTTTTCGTACTCCCAGCTGCCCGATCAGCGTGGGATAGACCGACAAATATAGATCTTCGATATAGGGCCGCATGCAACCCCATAGCGTCACGCCCTGGAATGTAAAGGCCTCTTCCAAGACCCCTTCGGCCTGAATGTCTTCCCAACGTCGGGCCAGGAAGCGGGCATGTTTTCGACTGTCCGGGTTGTACCACGTCGCTCTGCGCACAAAATTAATCATCCCGAACACATCAAAGGCAGTCAAGCCGTGCACTTTGACCTTACGGTCTTCGATATTGCGCTTGAACGCATCGCGGAAGAAGGAACTATCGTGCAGAAACATCTGCTGGCGTCCACGCTTGAGCCAGACGATCTGTCGCAAATGTTCCCGCAAAGATTTTCGAAGACCTGCGATTTCCGATTCGGCAAAGATGCGGGGTGTATGGGGACTGTCTTCGGCGGGCAGTCCGGTTGCGGGACACCCGCTCCCGGCGGTCAAGGACGCTTCCAACGCGCCTGCCCATGCGGCCGGCATCAGCAGCAGCGACGGCTTTTCGTGACTCGCCGCGCGGCGGACCGTTGCAATAAACTTCGCCTGCTGGAGCAGCACCTCTGCGAGCCGATACTCCACCAGCCAGCCCAGCTCCGTGTCCGTGACCCCCTCTAAGGCGTTCCAGGCAGTATGGGGCGTGGGAATTTTCGTGTGCCAGTCCTGCGCGACACCAAAGGCGAACGCATCGATCTGTTCGGAGTCCTCGTCGGTCAGAATCGACTCCGAAAGGATGAAGTCTTCTTTTGGCAGGCCTTCGGGCACCTGGAACCGAAAGATCAGCAACCGGGTATTTTGAACCGTCGACAGGAGCGCATGGGTCTGCGCAATCTCCGTGTCGTCGGCCAAAGGATGCAGGGCACACAGGATCGTGCCCGAAATGGTACGAAGCTGTTCGATTGATTTCGATCGGCCGGCCGTAAGTGGCATCGGTTACTCCCTAAAGATGTTCCTTATGCGTAGTGGATGTGTGACGTAACTTTCCCGCTTCCTTTTTTCGGCTTGGTGTGGGGCGTAAAATCAGAAGCCAGGACGCCTTCGCCTTTGAAAATCGGACGGCAAGCGACCGTGCCCAACACTTCAGCCAGGTGGCGGGTGTGCAATCCAGCCTTTCCGTTATGAACAAACCGCAAGCATCCGATATTCGACGCGTCCAGGGTTTCGCCAGGCTGGATGTCTCGCCGGGCGCGAATGAATCGCTTTTCGCACGGATAAATATCTTTCTCCAAGGCCGAGATGCCCTTGACCGAATGACCCAACACTTCCCGGACCAGATCCGACTCGACCGGTAGGTCCGCGGTTCCTCGGGCAAAGGGCTCACAGTTATGGATCGCCCGGATCATCGTCTCCAGTTCCTTTGGCTCGATAGCAAAGGCGTGGTCCGTCCCCTCGTTGTCTCGGCTGTCGGTAAAATGCTTTTCGATCAGGCAGGCCCCCTGCGCGGCGGCAATCAGCGGAACATCCAACCAGCTCATCGTATGGTCGGAGAAGCCGACTTGGCAATCGAACACCTCCTCATAGGTCTTCATCACCGCCAAATGGCACTCTTGGGGCGGCGTCGGGTAGGCAGCGGTGCACTGCAGTAGCACAAAATTCTCGTTATGCTGAGCACGGATCCAGTTCACCGCATTGATCACGTCGTCCATGGCGCTGAAGCCCGTCGAAGCGATCACCGGTAGGCCGGAGGCAGCGGCGGCATCGACCAGTTGAAAGTAATTCACCTCGGCCGATGCGATCTTGATCGCATCCACGCCGGCGTCCACACAAACTGCCAAGGATCCCGGATCGAACGCCGAAACCACCAGCGCGACGCTTTCCTGTCGGCACCGCTTCTTCAGTCGTGCAAGCCAGGAGACGGGCATCTCGGTAGACTTCAGATACGCGTAAAAGTCGTAGGGCTTGCCACACACCTCGACCATTCCGATGTTGTCCGGATACATCTCTTGGGCCCGAAACAGTTGAAACTTCACGCCGTCGGCCCCGGCCTTTGCGGCCAAAGAGATCAATTGTAACGCACGGTCCAGGCTTCCGTCGTGGTTCGTTCCGATTTCGGCCAGGATGAACGTGGGGGCGCCTGCCCCGATGTTTCGCGTTCCGATGGCTATCGGCTCCATGGGTTGCTCTCCTTCTTTTGTGCTTGGGCTCGCGCGCGGTTATCGCCCAGGACTTTATAGAGTGTTCCGTAGCGGTTGGTAAAGACGCTCTGTAGGACACCGGCCGAATTGAAAGGCAGATCGGCGCCTTGCGGCGCGACGACCAGAGACACGTCGAGCGCCTGTAACGTTTGTTGCGCAGCCACCGCGTCAGGTTCATTGTAAAATGCGTGGACGCGCCGGGCCATTGCGTCCATTCGCTCCAGCGGCGTGGGCGGATCGGCCTTGTCCGCCATGACGAGTACGCAGCGGCGCGCCAGAGCCTGCAGAAACTGCTCGCCCGTGGTGACCGTGACCCGTCGCCCGTCGCGATACAACGGCAGGTCCGAGCCCGTCGGCCGAAGAATCCGACTGCTCGGTGTGCTGAGCCGCTCGACGGCAGCGAAGAACTGCGCCTGTGATGCGGTTACGCGGCCATAGAGATTATTCGAGGGGATCTCCATACCGACTTTGTACACCCACATGGGCAGCGCCGCGGCGAGCAGAACGATTGCAACGACGCGCGCACGGAGCGTCCGGGAGACCGTAAACAGATGCCACAGGGCGATCGCGAAGTAGCAATTGATGAAGGCCACGCCGACGATAAAGTGGGAAAGCAGGGACGGTTCCTTGACCTTTACAAATGGGACGACGACCCCGACCGCAATACAAATCAAAAGCAGGCCGTGGACCGGGCCCAGCTCCACGTCAGTTCGCAATCGCTTCAGCGCCGCAGGCAAGCCCACGAGCCGGACGCCGAACATGCACAACAGGGCAAGCGGCACCCCGACGAGCCACGCCGTTGTCGATTCGGGCCGGAGGAAGCGCCACAGGTTCAAGCCCGGCAGCATCAGCGCGGAGCGAACGGTCTCCTCTCCCGCCGTGGGCAGCGCCGGTCCCGCTTCTCGCCCGCTGTAGCCGGATTCCATCAGGCCTACGGAGGCGGCGGTAAAGATCGGGATCGCAAAGACCCCGGCGAAAAGAAGTGTGACCAAGGCCACCGTCGCCGGTCGTCGGTCTCTCGACCGCACGTATGCAATCGCGCCGACCACGAACAAGGCAAACAGGGCGACCGCGCCAAGCTGAATCTTGGTTTGGATCAGCGCGGCGAAAAGCCACGCACTGCCCACGATCCAGCCCGCCCGCCCGGCGTCGCATTGTAGTACGCCGATGAATAGGCGCAGCGCCGCGAACAGCAGCAGGAATCCGAACATGGTCGTCGCGCTACTCAGCAGGTAGTTGAAATGGTTGCCCAAGAACGCCTGGAGTTCATAGTAGAGGTCGCCCCGTTGGTGGACCGCAAAGACGCCGCCCACCGATCCGCCCTGCGCAAGGACTTCGCCGGCCTTGCGGAACACGAACGTATAGGCTAGGTCGCCCGCCGTAAACATGAGCACAACGGCCAGCACTGCCAGTCCGCGGGAGCGCACGAGGGCCCCGATTGCCACATAGATTGCCAGGGCCAGCAACGGAAAGATGAGAGTGGGAACCAGGCGAAAGAACAGGTCGAAGGTGCCAATCCCGGTCACTTTCTCCAACGCAGCGTGATAGGCGTGGAGGAGGACGTGATATTTCATCGGGGCGTCCACGCGCAGCGGATGGCGCGGCGGCACCGTATGGGACAACTCGCCGATCCGGGCAATGTGCCAGACCGAATCCATCGCGTGGGTGCCATAGAAACGCAATCCGTCATCGTAGGACCGCCCGCTGGGATAATGCATCAACACGACCAGCCCGAAGATGCCGAACACCACAACCGTCAGGGCAACGTGCGCCCGGCGTGGGGTCGAAAACGGAACGCGCCATCGGAACAGGCTTTGCCGCCGCGTCCAAAAGAACGCCCCGTTGACCGCGATCAGGATGGGCAGCAAGGCGTCTTCGAGCCCCCCCCAGGCCAACAGGTAATACGCGGCAGAAAGCAGTACGACGCCGTTGGCGCAACCGACCACGAAGCGGGACAGGCCCGTAATCCGAACGCGCAACAGGCTCAACAGGGCCAGGCCGGGTACCAGCGTGCCACACCCCACGGCCAGAGCAAAGATATAGAGATGGAAGAACGGCCCTTCGCAGAATAGGAAGTACGCCACCGCCACCGGCAGATGCAGCAGCGTTGCGATGCCCAGCAGGCGCAGCCAGGGGCGCCCCGTTGTTTCACATAACCCAGAATAATCCATTTTCACCAAGCCGGTACGGTCAAATCGCGGATCTGATCCATTCCTCTATTTATCGGACCCTGCCCCGTCATGCTTTACCGTGGGCCGTAATGGGATTCGAGCTTCTCGCAGAAAAGACTCTAAACCCCATTAACTAAAACAATTATCGACTTTCCTGGTCTCACTCGTGGAATTTTTAAAACGCCGGACCTTTTCAATCCAACACGGCCCAAGCTCGCGCCTTGCAAGGCCCCTACTCTCAACCCCGGCGGTTGAAAAATCACAGAACCTATGCTATAATATAGGTTTTCCTTTCGGGGCGGTGTGCGCCTGCTTCCTGGTAATCGCGGATTGAGGTATGAATTTGTACATCCTTGGAATTTCTGCTTTTTACCATGACAGTGCGGCGTGTCTGCTGAAGGACGGCGAGATCCTGTCGGCCGTCTCCGAAGAGCGATTTTCGCGAAAGAAGCAGGACGCCCGCTTCCCCACCAATGCTATCGCGTACTGCCTGGAAGAGGCGGGCCTGGAGGTCGGCGACCTGGACGCAGTCGGATTTTACGACAAGCCCTTCCCCAAGTTCGAGCGCCTGCTGGAATCGATCGTCCAGTTCGCGCCCGCAGGGTATCGCGCGTTTATGACCTTTGTGCCGCCCTGGATCAAGGAGAAGCTCTTTATCCGCGAAGTGATTCAAAAGGAGCTGGGATACAAGGGCAAGCTCTATTTTGGCGAACACCACGAGTCCCATGCCGCCGCCGCGTTCTACCCCTCCCCGTTTCAGGAGGCTGCGTTCCTAACCGTTGATGGCGTGGGCGAGTGGGCCACCACCAGTTACGGCGTCGGTAAAGACAACGACGTGCAGATCCTGGCCGAGGTCAAGTACCCCCATTCACTGGGCCTGCTGTACTCGGCGTTCACTTACTTCACCGGGTTCCGGGTCAACTCCGGCGAATATAAGCTGATGGGGCTGGCTCCCTACGGCGACCCGAAGTACGTCAACACGATCTTGGACAATCTGATCGATCTGAAAGATGACGGTTCTTTTCGACTGAACATGGACTACTTCGACTACGTGGCCGGCTCGCGAATGGTCAACGGCCAATTCTCCAAACTGTTCGGCAAGCAGCCCCGTAAAGCCGAGAGCAAGCTGACCCAAGAAGACATGGACCTAGCCGCCTCCATCCAGATCGTCACCGAGCAGGTCATGGACCGGATGACCCGACACCTGTACAAAGTCACAGGGCAAAAAAACCTGTGCCTGGCCGGCGGCGTGGCTCTTAACTGCGTGT
This sequence comes from Planctomycetota bacterium, assembly GCA_029260815.1. Taxonomy (GTDB): domain Bacteria; phylum Planctomycetota; class B129-G9; order JAJDCN01; family JAJDCN01; genus JAJDCN01. The sequence continues at coordinate 14,799 of JAJDCN010000069.1, read as the reverse complement.
CCAACGGAAAAATTCTCCGGGAGGGACCGTTTGAAAAGATCTGGATTCAACCTGCCGCCGGCGACGCCGGCTCGGCCCTTGGTATCGCACAACTGGTCTGGCACAAGGTCCAGGGCAACCCGCGTACGGCGGACGGGATTCATGACACACAGAAGGGCTCCTACCTGGGCCCTGAGTACAGGGACGATGAAATCGAAGCCCACCTTCAATCTGAAGGCCTCGTCTTCGAAAAACTGGATCGCACGGCCATCGCCGATCGTGTAGCGGAGCTGATCGCCGGGGACAAGGTGGTCGGTTGGTTCCAGGGTCGCATGGAGTTCGGCCCTCGAGCCCTGGGTTCCCGCAGCATTATCGGCAATCCTATGAGCCGGGAAATGCAAACGGTCATGAACGTGAAAATCAAATTCCGCGAGTCGTTCCGACCGTTCGCCCCATCGGTTCTCGTGGAGGACGCCGCCGACTACTTCGAGATCAACACCGATAGCCCGTACATGATGCTCGTCGCACCGGTCAAAGACCGCATCCTGCGCGAGCTGACAGAAGACGAGAAAAAACTGATCGGAACCGACAAGCTTAAAGCCATCCGATCGGAGCTGCCGGCGATCACCCACGTGGACAACTCGGCGCGGCTCCAGACGGTCGCGCACAAAGACAACCCGCTGTATCACGAGATGATTTCCGCATTCAAGAAACGCACGGGGTGTTCGGTCATTATCAACACGTCCTTCAATGTCCGCGGCGAGCCGATCGTCTGTCGGCCTGCGGAGGCCGTGCGGTGTTTTCTGCGGACGAACATGGACTACCTGATGATCGGAAACTACCTACTGGACAAGACCCAGCAGACGGTTAAGTTTGATTTCCCCGAGATCAGTGAGGAGTTCGAACTAGACTAATATGCAGAAGCTTATCGAAACAGATCGCCAAGAGCTCTACAAGTTCGGCAAGACCATCCTCATGGGCGGGCCGGTCCTGGGCACGCTCGCGCTGGGGCTATGGTATTGGAAAGGGATCGGGCACGCTCTGCACGCCTCATACGTTTTGTACAGCCTGGCGAGCTACGCCCTGTTGACTACCTTCATCCGGCCGATCCTGCTCTTCCCGGTCTACGTGCTGATGACCGCGATTGGAAACACCGTCCAGTGGATCATGAGCACGATTGTCCTGGGCTTCGTCTTCCTCTTCATGATGACGCCGGTCGCTCTGTTCTTCCGGCTCACCGGGCGTGACCGATTGAAGCTGCGGCACGAACCGACGGCTTCCTCCTATTGGGAGGCCAAGCCGCCACCAAAAGGATCCATAGAGCGATACGAAAAACAATTTTAGACAGTTTAACGTAGGGAGTGTGGCCTTGGGCAAACTATCGATTCTCGTCGAGTTGTTGGAATTTCTATACGAATTCAGACTGTACTGGATCGTACCGATCGTTATTGCACTGGTGGGCTTCGGTATCGTTTTGGCGCTGTCCGGCAGTTCTCCACTGTTTACCATGCTCTACGCGCCGTAACCCGTCAGGCATGAGGTTCACGGGCAGACGACTTGCAACCCTTTGCGACTGTCCGTATCCTCCCGGCAGGCTCCGGCTTAGAGGCCGTCCAGCCTTTTGAGAACACACCGTTGATGAACCTTAAAGCGTCGGTCTTGGTTGGGGAATATGTCGCATGAACGTCAAGAAAGCCGTGATCACCGCCGCGGGCCGAAGCCAGCGGAACCTCCCACTTCAAACGCTGGTCGACCGGGACGGGCAGGAGAAGGCAGCCCTACAAATTCTCGTCGAAGAGGTCTTCTCTGCCGAGATCGAGGACATCTGTATCGTGGTCTGTCCTGGCGACGGGCCTACCTACGCGCAAGCCGTCGGCGACTACGCCGGCAAGTTGCGCTTTGTGGAACAGGCCAAGCCCCTGGGTTACGGCCACGCCCTGGCCCAGGCCAAAAACTTTACCGAGAGGGAGCCATTCCTGCATCTGGTCAGCGATCACCTGTATCTGAGCACCAGCGCGCAAAGTTGCGCTCGCCAGTTGGTCGAGGTCGCCCAAACCGAATCCTGCTCCATCTCTGCCGTGCAAGCCAGCCGGGAAAGTATGCTGCCCTACTACGGCATCGTGGGCGGCCGGCGAGTCCCCGCGTCCAAACAACTGTACGAGGTTGAACACGTCCTGGAAAAACCCACGCCCACCGAGGCAGAGCAACGCCTGATCGTTCCGGGCCTGCGGGCCGGGCATTATTTGTGCCTGTTCGGTATGCACGTACTGATGCCCAGTGTCATGAACCTGCTTGAAGAAGCCGTCGGGCAGGCGGGTGAGGACGGTGGTGTCCAACTGTCCCCTTGTTTGGATCGGCTCGCCGACCAGGAACGCTACCTCGCCTTCGAAGCCCAGGGCCTGCGGTACAACATGGGCATGAAATACGGGATGCACTTCTCCCAGATGGCCCTGGCCCTAGCAGGCAAGGACCGCGAGGAGATCCTGGCCCAGTGGGTCGAACTGCTGGCCACGCGGGAGCGAGCGGCCCAATGACCCGCCGCGCGCGCACCGCTCCGCCCCGATCATCCGACGGGGGGCTGATCGAGATCATCACCGCGTCCGATCCGGATGTGCGAAACCGATCCCTCGATGCGGTGTGCCGGGACGCCGACCTGGAACAATTACTGGCCCATTGCGAACAGCTCGACTCTTTCTGGCGACAGAGTCAAGATCTCTACGCGCGGGTCCGCGCCCTGTTTTTCCTGTACGCCATCCACCGATTTCACCTGCCCTTGCGCGAATCGGCGGGACGGGGCTTGATTCCTTTCGACGGATACACACTGTTGTTGGAGCGCCGTTTCGAGGAAGCGATCGACGTCTTCTTAAATGAAATGCACAGAGCCGGGCCCAGCGATGGGCTCTCCAGTGCCTTGGCGCAGGCCTATCACCGACTGGGTTTTCAGACCCTCGCCGACCGCGTGCGCCGAAGCGTTCGCTCGGTGCGCGGCAACCAATGGATGTTCCGCGTGGGGCACCCGGCGGATCACCCGTTGCGCATCCGGCCGGAGCTGCTGGAGCGTCCTTCGGAAGATTCGCCCTTTCCGCTGTTGCGCGAGCGGACGCCGGTTCGCATGGACCTGTCCCACTCCGCATGGAGCGACATCTTTTTTCTCGGCATGGATTTTCCCGAGGGGGCGCGGGTACTCAATATATCCATCGATCTGGCCGTCCGCGGACGCGACCCGGAGCCCAAGCCGCCGGTGGAGGTCTTTCTGCGGGTGATCGATCAGCCGGTGCTGCGCCTGTGCAGCGTGGACCTGGGCGATCGGGCCGACATTACCGAGCTGCGAGACGTCTTTGATTTCGCCAAGGATTACCTGGGCTTGCTTAAATCGGCGATCATCGCCGCGGGCATCGTCCCGGCCGGGATGGAGGGCTCTCAAAGCAATCTGGCGGACCTGTTGGAACGCATGATCGGCCCGGGACTGGGTCTGGAGATCGTCAGCTACGTGCACGACATCCCCAAGGGTTCCCGCCTGGCGGTTTCTACCAACCTGCTCGCTTCGTTGATCGCCGCGTGCATGCGCGCCACCGGGCAGGCGAAGGCCCTGACCGGTCCACTAGACGAACAGGAACGCCGGCTCGTGGCGGCCCGCGCCATCCTGGGCGAGTGGCTCGGAGGCTCCGGCGGCGGCTGGCAAGACTCCGGTGGCGTATGGCCGGGCATGAAGTTGATCGAGGGCGTGTTGGCCGGGGACAACGATCCGGAACATGGCATCAGCCGGGGCCGGCTGTTGCCCAAACACACAATCTTGGATCGTAAGACCGTTCCGCCCCACGTGCGCGAACATTTGCAGGACAGCCTGGTGCTCGTCCACGGCGGCATGGCGCAGGACGTGGGACCCATCCTGGAGATGGTCACGGAGAAATACCTGCTGCGCTGTGAGGCGGAATGGACCGGCCGCCAGCAAGCGATCCAGGTGACCCAAGACGTCCTGGCCGCACTTAAGGCCGACGACATGCGGGCGATCGGCTCGGTGACCACCCACAATTTCAACCGGCCGATCCAGACAATCATCCCCTGGACGAGCAATCACTATACCGAATCGCTGATCGCCCAAGTCCAGGAAGAATTCGATGACGACTTCTACGGCTTTTGGATGTTGGGCGGCATGTCCGGCGGCGGGATGGGTTTCATCTTCGCACCGGATAAAAAAGAGGCGGCCCAGGACTTTCTCTTGACGTGCATGCGCCGCACCAAGGAACAGCTGCAACACGCCCTGCCCTTCGCCATGGAACCGGTGGTCTACGAATTCGGTATCAACGAGACCGGCACCGCGGCCACCCTGTCTCCCAGCGAAACCGCGCTGCTCCCGCCGGGCTATTACGCCCAGACGGTGCCCCAGTGGTTGCGCACCGATCCGCGGCAACTGCGTCCGGCCGAGCGGGAGGAGCTGGACCGATTCGGAGCCGCCTGTCGCACTCGGCCCGCGTTTGAAGGGATGACCGAGACGGTCTTCGAGCGGCTCCTGCCCCGCAAAGGGGAAGCGGACGGGGGCGGCTCGGGCGTGACTCAACGGCTCACCGAGCTGGGCTTTGATCGCACGTTGCACGAACAGATTCGCGGCGATTTGCAGGCCGGTCGCATCGGGCTGGCGCAAAATCGCCTGCCCGCCAGCACCTCCATCGAAGACGTGCGCGATGATGACGTGGTGGACGCCACCGCCGGTCTGGACGCCGAGTGCAAACAGATCGGCGCCGAGGCCCTGGCAAACGGTGCCGTCGGCGTGGTGTCCCTGGCCGCGGGCCTGGGATCCCGATGGACTCAGGGTGCCGGTGTGGTCAAGGCGTTGCATCCGTTCTGTCGGCTGGGTGGCGAACATCGCACGTTCATCGAGGTTCACCTAGCCAAGAGCCGCCGGGTGAACCAGACATTCGGCTGTACCCTACCGCATATTCTCACAACCAGCTACCTCACGCATCAACCGATCGAGCAGTTTCTCCAAGAGCACGACTATTACGACTACGACGGCCCGCTGGCCCTCTCCGCCGGCCGCGCGGTCGGGCTACGACTGGTGCCGATGGTGCGTGACCTACGCTTCGCCTGGGAGGAGATGCCGCAGCAATTGCTGGACGAACAGGCGCAGAAAGTGCAGAACAGCCTCCACGATGCACTCATCGGCTGGGCAGAACAGATGGGCGAAGGATCCGATTACACCGACAATCTGCCGCTGCAGTGCCTGCACCCAGTCGGTCACTGGTTCGAGGTGCCCAACCTGATCCGCAACGGCGTCCTTGCGCGGATGTTGGCGGAGCAGCCGAATCTCAAGCACCTGTTACTGCACAACATTGACACGCTGGGCGCAGACGTGGACCCGGCCCTGCTGGGGCTGCACATCCGGTCGGAGAAGTGCCTGACCTACGAGGTCATCCGCCGGCGGATCGAAGACCGCGGAGGCGGGCTGGCGCGAGTCAACGGACAAGTCCGGCTGCTCGAAGGATTGGCCATGCCGCGGGAAGAAGACGAGTTCGCTCTGTCCTACTACAACTCCATGACGACATGGATCGATATCGACAAACTACTCCACGCGTTCGGACTGACCCGTGCGGATCTGTCGAATGAAGAAAAGGTCGCCGCCGCGATCCGGGCTCTGGGCGCGAAGGTTCCGACCTACATCACACTCAAGGACGTGAAAAAGCGCTGGGGGCACGGCCAAGAGGATATCTTCCCGGTGGCCCAGTTCGAGAAATTGTGGGGCGACATGACGGGTCTGCCTGAGGTTCCCTGCGGGTTCGTCCTGGTCCCGCGCCTGCGAGGCCAACAGCTCAAGGAACAAGCCCAACTGGACGGCTGGCTCCGCGACGGCTCTGCCGCCCACACCGAATCTCTCTGCACCTGGCTGTAGTGGAGAGGCTCCACCTCCATTCACCGCGAAGTCACGTAATTGATTATCTACCCCAGATCGCCGCGGAAAGCTCTTCGATTTTGATTATCCAACAACCTGAATCAACGCGCTGGCCGTGGTAATTCAGGTTTCTATGGAGATTACAATGTCTCGGGCGTGAGTAGCGATCCGGCGGATCGCGTATTGTAGATCAAAATAGATCGCCGAGGCAGACAGACTCTCCGCCGCGCCACGGCTCATCCGTTCCATGGACGCATGGCGGACCTGCCGGGCCTCTTCTTCCAATTCTTCGTATCGCATCATCAACATTCGCGCCGCCTCCTCGTCCTCTTCCACCAACAGCCGGAAGACATGGTGGGTGAACTCCACCACATGGCCGTGGTAGGTCCGCAGCCGGTCCAGATCGTCGGCGGCAATCTGCTTTCCTTTTTTCGGTAGTTTCAGCGCGATCCCGACGATCGTGTTGGAAACCACGTCCCCCATGTTCTCCAGATCGTCGGCGATACTCAATTGCCGGATCACCTCCTCGGACATCTGCCAGGACAGATTCCGGCGCGACAGAGCCGTCAGAAACCGCGTGATCTTTACCGTCTTCCGATCAATCCGGTCGTCACTCTGCTTGATCCGTTCGATCAATCGTCCGTCGGGCGCCTCCAACGTGTCGATGCAATGTTCGATCATCTCCCGCGCGATGCCACAGATCTCTACAATCTCGCTCCTCGATCGGGTCAGCGCCGCTTCCGGCGTCGCCAGCAGGGCCTCGTCCAAGCGTGATGACTCGATCTCCTCCAGGCTCATCATCGCGTAGGGTTTCCGCCGGATCACAATCCGGCATAGCGCCGCCAGGGGCCACAACAATGGAAGAAAGAGCGCCACGTTGACCAGGTTATACAGCAGATGCACGTTGGCAATCCCGCGCGCGTCCAGCGTCCGGACGAACCAGCCGAAACGGATCACCGCCAGCAGGCAGACCACACCGCCGATCGCCTTGAACGCCACGTGCGCAAGAGCCACGCGCTTGCCGTCGGCCGCGGACCGGAGGCTGCCGAGCACGCCCGTGGAGGCCGTGCCCAGGTTGGCACCGATCACCCAGGCAATGCCAGACACCGCGGAAACCTGCACCGCCGCGCCCTTATGCATCAGTAGGGCGAGGAGCACGGCGATCGTCGCGGAACCGCTCTGGGTCAGGACCGCCAGGGCCGTCGCGGCGCCAAACGCCAGCCACGGCGACGCGTTGAACTGGATGATATTGCGTACGAAGACATCGCTGGTGGCCAGCGGCTCGAGCCCCTGGCTCATTAAATGGATCCCGAAGAAGACCAACCCGGCAGCAAAGATCACGGTGCCGACCGCAACCCAGGTCTCTTTTCGAAAAACCATACTGATCAGAAAACCGACGGCGATCAATAACAGCGCGTATTGTGAGATCTTGAACGCTATGACCTGCACCGCCACCGACGTGCCCACGCAGGCGCCCAAGGTCACCGCGATCCCCTGCTCCAGGGCCATCAGGCCCGCCCCGACGAAATTGACGACCATCAGGGACGTGGCCGAGGAGCTGTTGGTGATCAGGGTGGCCAGAAACCCAATGAGCAATCCAACCATGCGGTTGCCCGTCAAGCCGCGCACCAATTTACGCATCCGCCGGCCGGCCGTACGCTGCAGGCTCTCGCCAGTCAGCTTCATACCGTAGAGAAAGAGGGCCAAGCCACCAGCCACGGCCATGGCGTCGGTCAGTTGAAGGGGTATCCCGGTCGCGACGATCTAGACCTCCTTGCTCAAAGCGTCCTCGTAGACCCAGGCCACCCGATCCGCCACTTTGCTCCAGGCGAAGCTGTCCCGCGCGCAACCTGCCGCGTGGGGTCCCTTGGTTTTTTTCGCACCCGTTCGAATCTGCTCCATGATCGCGTCGGCCAGTGCGCGCGGATCGTCCACGTCGACCAACGCACCGACCGCTGCACTCACGAAGTCCGGCAGCCCGCCCTCCTGGGTGGCAACGACCGGCGTACCGCAGGCGAGGGCCTCCATGGCGCGGAAACCAAACGGCTCTACGCGGGACGGGACCGCCACGACGTCGGCCACGTTGTACAATTCGGCGATCCTATGCGAGGTCGTGGCACCCACGAAGTGCGTATCTTTAAGACAAAATTCGCCGGCTACCGCCTTCAACTCGTCCTCCAACTCGCCGGTTCCCGCGATCACGGTCGCGACGAGATCCAGTTCGTCCTCATAGAGGGCCGCCGCCTTGAGCAGGACGTCGACGCCCTTGAAGCGCGTCAGTTCATCGGCAAAGACCACAAGGCTCTCCGCGTCGGTTTTGATCCCGTGCTGGGCCAGGATCACCGGTCGGTCCAGAGTCTTCGGCTGAAAGATATTTTCATCGAAGCCGTGATGGATCACGATCGTCTTTCGATCGGGGATCTTCAGCAGCTCGAGAGCCTCGGCATGAACCTGGCGGGAAACAGCAATGATCGAGCTGGCGCCGGCCACAGCGGACTGCACCATGTCTACGAACCGCTCGTCGTTGCGCAGACCCATCAGGTCGGCGCCCTGGACGGTCAACACGTAGGGGATGCGCAATTTTCTGGCGCAGAAGGGGGTCACCCAGGCGTGCTGGGTATGAAGGATGTCCGGCTTCACATCGCGGACCGCGCGGGTCAGAGCGTCGTCCCAAGCCGCAATGTATTCACCGACCTGGTCGTCGGTGAGTTCGTAAAAAGTCGTTTCGCTGCGCGGATGCGGTGTGAAACAAGGGAAGTTGAAATCCACGTCGTACTCGGCGTTGGTCCCGTTGGAAAAGATCAAGTTGCGGACTTCAAAGGGATAGCCTGAGTCGATCCCGTGTTCGGGGGTTAACACCGTGACCGAGTGCCCCAGTGCGTGCAAGTGCAAGGCCAGATTGAGCGTGTTTGTGCCACTGGTGGAACCAATCAGCGGCACGTGGTTGGCCAATAAAACCTTCACATGCGATCTCCGCAACAGGTCACAATTCAGTCCGGATCCGGCAACGCTTCGAACAGCTTGACGATATCCTGCTTGCTCACCAGCCCGTGCCGGGTGTCCGGCGCGTCGGGCCGGTCTGCCGGATACAGGACCATGAAAGGAATTGACCGGGCGCTCCAGTTGTCTTCCATAAACGCCCGAATCGCCTCGGTCTCCGGTCCCTCCCGCGTAAGGTCCGCCTTCATGGCCACGACTCGTTTCGATTCGATCAAGGCGCGCACGTCTTCGGTGTTGAAAACAAAGGCCTCGTTGGTCTTGCAGTTGGCGCACCAATCTGCGGTGAAGTCCACAAATATGTTTCGGCCTTCGCGCTGATACTGAGCCAGCCGGTTCAGGTCAAACGGTTCCCAAAACTCCGGGTCCGAAAACAATTTGGGAAACCCGACAAAAGAGATCCAGCCCCCCACCACCACGACCAGCAGGGCTACGGGTAGGACAGCGAGCCGGCCTCCTTGCGTGGACATCCGTAGCGCGTAACGACCCCACAGCCAACACCCCAGTCCCACGAAAAGAAGGAAAGCCAAGGTATAGCGAAGGCGCTCCGTATCGAGGATCACCAGCAGCCACACGACCGTACCCAGCAAGAAAAAGCCCATGACATGCTTGAAGGTTTCCATCCACGCGCCCGGCTTGGGGAGGAACTTCAACAACCGCGGGCTGGCGGTCAGAGCCACATAGGGCAGCGCCATGCCCAGTCCGAGCATGGTGAACACCGCCAGGATTGTCAGGTTCGATTGCCGCAGAGCCCACGCCAGGGTACTACCCAGAAACGGACCACTGCACGGCGTCGCCAAAACCGTCGCCATGATCCCTTTGAAAAACGCGTCACTGAGCCCCTCCCGCGGGGCGCCGGAGCCCCATTGACTCACCGCCAGTGGCACGCGAAACTCAAACACGCCAAACAGGGAGAGCGCAAAGGCGAAGATGACCGAGGTCATGACGATAAGAAACGCCGGCTCCTGAAACTGCTCGCCCCAGCCCTTGCCCGCAAAGATCGCCAACAGAGCCAAAGCCTCAAAGACGACCATCATGCCCACGGCGAACGCCACCCCCAGCGCCAATACCCGACCGCGGCTCTCCCCCGCCTGCTGGACAAAGCTTAAGACCTTGATGGAAACCACCGGAAGCACACACGGCATAACGTTCAGAATCATTCCCGCGACAAAGGCCAGCAGCATCCAGACCGCGATCCCTCGTGAGTCCTCGGAAGGGCCACCCGCCCCTTCAACGATTGCGGCAGGTTCCTCCCCTTCGGGTACGCTGAGGACTTCTACCTCGACGCGAGCGGTTACGGTCTTGGGACTGTAGCACTTTCCGGTGCCGTCATCGCAGATCTGACTGGTTACGGGGATCGCATACTCGGCGTTGGAGACCCGGGCCCGGGAGGTGGCGCGCAAACGAAAGAGGTATTCTCCTTCGCCACGCAAAACTGTCGCTCTGACCTCTCGATCCGTTTCGCCGGTGGGCACCTTGGCGACCACCACGCGGATCCCTGCGGCCTCCAAGGAAGAAAAATCCATCGCAACAGGGATAAGGAAGCCGTCCTCTCCCTCATCTACGTAGGCGTGATGGCCTTCCGGCACCGTGACGCGCACTGTCAGCATGGCTTCGTGACCTGCATCCAGACGCAGCGCATCCGGTTCTAAAACGACCGACACGGAAAGAACGGCCGGTTTTTCGTCGACCACGTGGGCCAAAGATAGGCCAGCCAGGAGTAAAACGCCGATAAACGAACCGACCCAAATCCGCCGCCACAGCCACGTAATGCACCGGCTCATGCCTTCTGTCCTCATCCGATTTCGAAATCAAGGCCATCCAAGCCCTTGCGTAATCTAGCCTTTCTATCTTATACTATCGGATTCGCAACGCAATGAAAAGTGGAGACGTGGATGGGACTGCCAGTCGTGGCCATTGTCGGGCGCCCCAATGTGGGAAAAAGCTCGCTGTTGAACAGCCTCTCGCGAAGGCTGACCGCTATCGTTACACCCACCCTGGGCACTACCCGTGACCCGGTCAACGCGACCGTCGAACACGCCGGCCGGATTTTCGATCTGATCGACACCGGCGGCATGGGCATGGACGATGCCGAACAGCTCGTCCAGGAAGTCGAGGCCGCCATCCGCAAGACGATCGATGCGGCGGACCTCGTCCTGTTCGTGGTGGACGTCCGCGCGGGCTTGATCCCGCTGGATCGTCAGATCGCAGACCTGCTGCGCAAGTTCGCGGCCAAGGTCATTCTGGTGGTCAACAAGGTCGACGACAAAAAAATGGCCGGGGACGTGGTGGAGTTTCACGCGCTGGCCTTTGACGACCCACTGCCCCTGTCGGCGCGACACAACATTGGCCGCGACGCGCTCCTCGATGCCATCACGGCGCGCCTGCCGGAACCGGATGCGGAAGGAGAGGTCACACCGGTCATGAAGCTGGCAATCGTGGGCAAACGCAACACGGGCAAGTCGACCTTCGCCAACCAGTTGGCCCGGGAGGAACGGATGATTGTTTCCGACCTGGCCGGGACAACCCGCGACTCGGTGGACATTCGGTTCGAGAAAGACGGGAACGTCTTCCTGGCGATCGACACAGCGGGCCTTCGAAAGAAAGCAAGGATCGACTCGCAGATCGAGCAGTTCTCCGCACACCGGGCGGAGCGGGCGATCCGCCGGGCAAACGTGGTCCTGTTCTTTCTGGACGCCACGGTGGATATCAGTCAGGTGGACATGAAGATCTGCTCGTACATCGTGAAGCACTACAAGCCGTGCGTGCTGGTCGTCAACAAGTGGGACATGGCCGACACGGTCTCCACCGAGGCCTACGTGGGGTACCTGGAGAAGAAGATGCCGGGGATGGCCTTCGCCCCGATCGCCTTTATCAGCGCCAAGAACGGTGAGCGGGTCCACAGCGCCATCGACCTGGCGCGCACGCTGCACAAACAGGCCCACCACCACGCCGGCACCTCGCATATCAACGCCGTACTCGATCGGTTCCGGGATCGCCCGCTGAAATCTTCCGGCGGAAAGAAAGCCCCGCGCATCTACTTCGGGGCTCAGGTGAGCACCGCACCGCCGTTGATCGTGCTATCGGTCAACGACCCGTCCGTGTTCGGAGCCAAGCATCGACGGACAATCCTCAATCGTCTGCGGGAATCGCTTCCCTATCACGAAGTGCCCATCGAACTGCGGCTGCGCTCGCACCGACGCAAGACCAAAGAAAAAAGCCCGCAGTAGGCGCGGGCTTTTTGTCGGGTCGTCACTCACGTTGGGGATTAGTCCGAACGCTCCGGACTCTCCACGGGCGACGCTTCGTTTTCGTCTCTTACCGTTTCGGCGGTGGTGTCAATGGTCGCCTTTTGCTCGGCCCGGTCCACTTCGTCTTCGATGTCGTCTTCGATGCCCTTGACGCCCTTCTTGAACTCGATGATCCCCTTGCCCAGGGAGCGCCCCACCTCCGGCAGTCGGTTGCCGAAGATCAATAGCGCGGCCACCAGTATGATGACGATCTCCGTGGGGCCGATGTTGCCGAGAAACGCAATGACTGTGTTGGATGTTTCGATCATAATCCGCTCCCGCTTCAGTGTCCTTTATCTTTTTAACGGTACCATACCAGAAGCCGTTATGCCAGAAAAATTGTTCGCGAAACGTTCGCCAAACCGCTACTTCAAACTGCCAGACACGGGGATGTCCTTAAACTGGTGGAGTTCTGCCTGCTTCGACAGGCTGAGCTTGCCTTGTTTATAGCTGATCACGACGCACTTTTTTCCACCGGGCAATGATTTTAGCGTTGCGGTTTGATCCTTTCTGCCGTTGTCTTTCCATATCAATCGGTCGCCTTTTGCGTCGCGGATGAGGTGGTGGTCTTCGGAGAAAACGCGCGTATCCTTGGCATCACGATAGAAACTGCGGAGGTGGACCCGGTTTTTCTCGCCGCGATGCACCACGATCGTATTGAATTGACGCGGATCGACGTCGGCTCGAGCCCGCCACAACACCGGTTTGAAGGTTACGTCCACCCGTTCGCCATCCATCGTCGTACGGCTGGACGAGCCTTTCTTCAGGTTCGACTCATCGCGGACGAGATTCACGTCGCCCAACAGTGCGGCGTTCATCTGTTCCTTCACCCGCGGGTTGACATGAGCCGCGTAGAGCATCTGGGTAAAGACAATTTTTTCGCTGCAATGGATTACGGTCGCCACGGACGAATCCGGGTCCTCTTGTTCCATGGTCAGTGTCGGCGGCGCAGTCGGCGTGCCGAACAACTCAGTCGTTCGCAACAGCCCGTCGGCGGTCTCTTCTTCATGCCAAACCATGCGGTCGCCCGTGCCTTGACCGTCGGTCCAATCGATCTTCACCCGACCCTGGGCGACGATATTCTTGACCCGGCGCTTGCCCTCAGCCAGACCCTCGATGTCCTCGGTGACACGACCAGGGTCGATTATCATCGTCACCAAGTCGGCATTGAGTCGGCCCGGATCGCCTAACGGATCGCCCTTTTCGTCCAATTCCCATCGCTCGACAATCACGTCGCCTGAGGCGACCGCCACGTCGTCCAGGCCACGGCCCCGGGCGTCGGTCACGCCACGGTCGAAGACGAGCTTGCCGTTCGTGTCCGAGCAGGTGACCTTGATGATCTCGGAACGCCGACTTTTTTTCTCCGTCCCATCTTCTTCCTCTTCCTCCGCGATCTGCGCCGAGGCGTTGGTGAATTCGACACCGGGCCGGTGGCCGGGCGCGCCCGTGAGCATCACGTGCGTCTCTGCGATCTGTTCGCCATCGTTGTAATCTCGAATCAACAGCAGCCGCTGGGCCCAACCTTTGCGCTCCGGATCTTTGATCCGGACGTCCCCCCAGGCTTCCATTTGCTTGATCTTTAACTTTCTCCGCGCGGCGGGCCCCTCCGCTTCGGAGGAGGCGACTGTCGGTGCAAATCGAAGCTCGAGCGTGTCGGAGGCGCTGATCTCCGTCTCACCGGAGTCGTCGCCCGGGGTTCGGATCACGCGCACGTTTTCGGTAAACCGGGCGCGGCTGTCGACCGACGCGCCTTTGGCTCCGGCGCGGGTTCGGGTGAAAACCATTTTGTCGTCGCAGTTCACGTCCAGGACCGCGGCCTCGCCGGAGCGCAGCAGCGGGTCGTCCCGTTCGCCCGGGTCGGTTTCTGCCTTCTTCTCGACAGTGATGTACTTCGCCCACAGGGTGCCGCCGCCGTCTTTGGCGCGGTCACGGGTGAGGACCATTTCCTCCAGGAGTCCGTCGACGGATTCGGCGCGCTGCCAGACGAGCCGGTCGCCATGTGCCTCGCTGCTGCCTTCGGGTTCACCCGCATCGTTCACGGATTCTTCCACGAGCGTGACGGAATCCAAGGCTTCCATGTACAGAGGCTTGACCCCACGTTCGCTCTGCTCGCCGTCGGAATCGTCTTTTCCATCGGCGGTGTTGCGGTAGGCGAATAGGGTCACGGCGTCGGCCTTCATCTGCGCCTGTTCGGTGATAATGACCACCTGCTCTCCCAGTGTGCGGGTGTTGTCGAAAGTGATCCGTATGGCCTCGGTAACGCCCAGGATCGGCACGTCGACCATTCCATGGGGCAGGCCGCAGGCGGACAGGTTCTCTGTGCGCAGGGTGCTGTCTCGCGGGTTCGCTCGCTTCGGTGCCAGGGTCACTTGGGACAGACCGAAGCGACGCGTCCCGTCCGGCTGGTAGATCCACTGGATTCGGACCTTGTGGCCCCTTTGCCCCAGGACACGAAACAACACGGCATTGCCGTCGGGCGCTTCAATCAGGTAACAATGCCCGTCGCGCACGGCGTTGGGACGGCCGGCGGTCACTTCCACAGCGGCCTCGGGATCCACGACGGACGGACGTGGGAACGTTCGGCCAGCGAACGCGTGAAGAAAGTCAGGGCCCAAATCTGTGATCCGTCCGCTGGTGGGGATCAGG
>JAJDCN010000068.1 GCA_029260815.1 Planctomycetota bacterium | reverse complement strand
GTCAGCGCGCCGAAGTGCAGGTTGGTGAAGGGGCTCTGAGAATTTCCGAAAAACACAACTCTGGGTTTCATAACCAATGGCGGCATCGCTACGGGCGCCCGCTCCCGAAGCGGACCTTTTTGAATGCGGCGGCCCGTTCTTCCAAGGGCTTCTCCATGGCTATGCGTTCGATGCTGGAGCCCAATTGCACGCCGTGACAGTCGGTGTGGTCTCCCACATACTGGGCATCCTCCGGATCGACCAGCGCCGCGCCGTGTCCCAGGAGGATGACATCCGGTTTGATCTTCTTGGCAATCGCGTTGTGGACTTGCGTGCGCTGGGCCATCTCTTCCAGGCCGCTGCCCTCGGCGTAGCCGGTGGATCCGCCCTGGGTGATGCCCGCGTGGAAGACGAAGATGTCCGGTGCGGCCTTGGTCATCAGAAACTCCGTGTCTTCCTCGTTGAAGGCGTAGCCCACGGTCAGCAAATCCAGCTCACGCGCCGTGTTCAGCATGTCGATTTCCATCTGGTAGCCCAGCCCGGTACCTTCCAGGGTGCGGCGGAACTCCCCGTCGAACCAGGCGACGGTGGGAAAGTTGTGCACGCCGGAGAATCCGACGCGCTTGCAGTCTTCCAAAAACAGGCGCATGTCACGCAACACGTCCACGCCGTTCAAGCCGGCGACCACCGGCACTTCTTTCACTTGTGGAAGAACCTCTCGCCGTCCGATCTGGTAGACCATCTCATTGGCATCGGCCATGGGCAGCATGCCCGCCAGAGACCCGTAGCCCTGCATGCGGAAGTAGCCGGTGTTGTAAACGCCGAGGATATCGACGCCGCCGCGCTCGATGAACTTCGCGCAGATGCCGCTGCCGGCGCCCGTCATGACCAGCGGTTTGCCAGACTGGATCTCTTTGCGAAGTCGGTCCAGGAACTGCTCTCGGGTGTATCGTACGGCCATGGGGAGATTCCTTCTAGATGCTGTGTTTTTCCCGAATCAGGGCAATCAGTTTTTCCGCTACTTCCGTGGCGAAGGCAGGGTCGTCGATATGGGTGTCGCGTTCGACCACTTCGATATTGTCGGGCAAGCCGTTCTTTAGTTCGCGCACGAATGGAGCATCGGCTTCGGGGTCGTGGAAGCCCTCGCCCTTGACGTGATAGCTGTCGTATCCGCCCGTGGGGATGTAATAGTAGGCCTTGTCCTTCGTATGCTGGAGGCGTTTGGCCATCTCCCGACCCACGGCGGCCATCTCTTCGCCGTTGAGGCGCACGTCGGTGATCTGCGGGCTGTGCCGGATCTGCTTGCGGCCCCCGAATCGTTCGGGCACGGTTTCCGGTTCGTTGAACACCATGATCTCGATGGCGCCGGGGCAAAGCACCTGGGGGATGCCCAGTTTTCCCGCACAGGTCAATCGGTCCGGGCCACCGCTGAGCAGCGCGTCGTACATGTAGTTTGACACTTCGATCGTGGAGATGTCGAGCACCGCCCCGATGAGTCCCTCGCGCATCATTTGTTCCATGGCGCGACCGCCGGGCCCGATGGCGTGGAAGACGATCGTTTCATAACCCGCTTCTTGCAGCACCTCGACGGCCTTCATGGCCCCGACGGTGGTGACGCCCACAGTGGTGACGGCCACCAACGGTTTCTCCGTGCGCTCCAGCGTGACGGCCACACTGGCCATACCACAGGCAGCGCCGGCGGCATTGGCCAGAATCTTTCGCGTAACGGGGTTGAGCCCGAGAATATCCGCCACGGAAAACATCATCGTGATGTCTTTGATGTCCACCCACGGCGCCACGTTGCCCGAGGCCATGGTGGAGACCATGACTTTCGGAAACCCGTAGGGCAGCGCGCGCATGACTGTGGTACATAGGGTCGTACCCTGAGTCCCGCCCAGACCGATAATCCCGTGGACCTCGCCATTGGCGGCCAACTTGGAAACGATTTGCGTTGCACCGGCCGCCATGACAGGCGCGGCGACTTCCCGGTCCGGGTTCACCAACAGTTCGGTCAGCGATGTGCCGCCGGCGCGGGCCACATCTTCGCGCGTGACGTCGGCCTGTGCCGCGGCGGTGCCGATGACGCCGGTGTCTACGATTGTAGCGGCGTGTCCCAGGCTTTCGATCTGCTCGCGGAGAAAGAGTGCTTCCTGTCCTTTGGTATCCAGCGTGGCCAAAACGACGATATTCTTCCCGCTCATTCCCAGTCCCTCCCTAGCGCTCGCCCGGGACGATCGGGTCCCGGGCGGTTGCGGAAATGTGTTGCGGAAAGCTTCAGCCGGTCGACCCGATCTGCTCGCGCAGCCAGGCAATCGACTTGATCGTGTTCTCCTCGCCTTCGCACTCAATGGAGAAGACGCCGTCCCAGTTGGTCTCGTTCAGGTGCTTGATGCAGCCGACGATGTTATCGGCGTTGACACCTTCACCCACATGAACGTGGGACGCGGAAATGCCCGTGTCCTTGCCGCGCGCGGCATCGGCAAGGGCCTTGCTGACGTCTTTGACATGCACGTGCCGCACGTAATTGCGGACCTGCTTGATGAAGGCCACCGGATCGCGACCGGCAATGAAGGAGTTGCCCGTGTCGAAATTGATCCCAACCCGCGGGGAGTCGAGGGACTCGACGATGTCGGTAATCATCTCTGGATCGGTGGTGAAGGGGCCGTGGGGTTCCACATTAAGGCCCACGTTGTGGTTCTCCGCAAAGGACAGACACTGGCGCAGGTGGTACTTGATAATGTCCATTTGCTCTTTGTCAGACATCCCCGCGATCTTGGTGGCTCCATCGGTTGCAACCACGTAGGGCGCGCCCAACTGGCCTGCGAACATGATCCCTCGCTGGATAAAGCTGATACACTCCCACCGATTAATCGGATAGGAGACGTCGAACTGTGAAACTTGCAGGTTGTACTTGTCCAGCAGCTTGCGTACTTCCAGTGGATCGCTGTTCAGATCCACAAATGGCGCGAACCCCAATCCCGTGAAAAACTCCGTGCCGCCGACGGCATTGAGTTCGCACGTGTCAAGGCCTTGCTCGGCGATCTTGGATAGGCAGTACTCCAGTGGCTTGTCCGAATGCCGCCAATTGTCCGTATTGACTCCAATTGTAATCATCGCTCTCTCCTTTTCTCGTACTGTGACCTGAAGCCTAGATTCGTTCAGCCCAATCGATGTCAGTATGCAGGAGAATCCCTGACGCTGGCAATTGTCATGAAGAGTACCAAGATTCCGCCTGAGACGCAACCCATTGCGGGCTCCACAGCCTTTGGGCCCTTCAGCGGCAAGGATGCCGGGGTGCTCTGCAACCTTCTGTGATTATTACGGTTAGAAATTACGCTGTGGGCCGATCGACCCTTGCGTCTCGAGATTAGGGGTTATTTTTTGAGCGCCGCTCTTTCCGACTTGGAACGTAGCGAGCGAGACAGGCCAATGATGCCAAGCCCGAAAATCAGAAGCATGGCGGTGGCCGGTTCGGGAACGCCCGGCGCGGCTCCGCTGCCGGAGGTGTCGAACGGTTGGGTCTCAACCGCGAACAACAGGTCGTTGTAATCGGAGCGACGACGAATCCGACGGCCGTCTTCGAACCCGAAGATCTGATAGACACCGTCCGCGGAGGTGGTGAGTGCCGCGCGGCGTTCTCCACTGGCGTTGAGGTCGTCCAAGCTGTAGTAGCGAACATTGTTCGGGCGGAGCCAGCCGTTTCGTGTCACATAAAACCCAATATTTGTCCCTGCATCGAAGGGTCCCAGGTCCAGGGTGTCACCGGCGGTCAGCAGACCACCGGAACCCAGCGCAGAGGCGTTGGGAAAAATCTCCCCACTCGACAAAATGGCCCCACTCAAGTCAAAAGTGAAATAGCCCAGGGTATTTTGTCTCGGGGTCTGCTCATCGAGGAAAATAACGGAGATAATCGAATCGAACGCCAGGTGCAGGTTCGGATCCACCACGGGGTCGATGAAGGACGGGTTCACCCGCCTGCTGGCGGGAAACAGGCTTGAGACCTCGTTGGGCAGGTCAACCCCCAGATCCTGGTGATACAGGTCTACAGGGATTTCCGCGGCCAGCGCCGGATCGGTACGGCTCAGCAGTACCAACAGTCCGGCTGCAGCAACAAGCAAAAGCTTTTTCCAGGTCAGGCCTCTGGCCATCCGTTCTTCTCCTTCCGAACCGGATCCGCAGAAACGCGTTTCCAGAACAGGGAAATTCGAGGTCAATCGACAGCGTTAATTGGGAGATGATCTTCTCGATATAAACCAGATGACCTATGCAGGTGCAACCTGCATGCCGAAGGCGACCTGAATGTTTATGACAAACCCTGTCACCCCGGCCCACCCACGCCCGGGGGTTGCCCGACTTCGGCACTTGTCCTATAATGGGCCGCATCACTCAACCTAAACGTGCAACAGAAGAAAGGATCAGAGAAATGAACGCGGACCTAAACGCGACAAGGCAGCATTTCGACCTATGGGCCCACGACGGCTCGGCCCAACGCATGGAACACCACCACGCCTATCCCACCCAGGTGGCCTTTGAGGCCGTCGAATGGGACCCCGCGTGGCGGGCATTGGATATCGGCTGCGGCAGCGGCTGGGCCACGCGACTGGCCGCGGAAAAGCTTTATCTCGGAAGCGTTGTCGGGCTCGAGCTGTCGCCGAAAATGGCCGAGTTGGCCACCAACCTCTCCGCGGAACGCGCCAATATAGAGATCCTCAACAACGATCTGTTCGGCGCGGATCTGGCGGAGACCTCGTTCGATCTGGTCCACGCCAACGAGTCGCTCTATTACATTCTTCCGCTTGCCGAGGCCCTCAAGAAAATCCATGGCTTGCTCAAGGAAAAGGGAACCTTGCTGGGCATCGTCGACTACTACACCGAAAACGAGGCCTCCCACGTTTGGTCCGAACAGATTGACGCTCCCATGGAACTGCGATCGGAAGCGGAATACGTTCAGCTTTGCCAAGCGGCCGGCTTCACGTCGGTGACCACCCGGCGAATCCTTCACCCCGCCGCGACCGAAGAAGGAAGCTGGCAACAGACCGTGGGCTCCCTGTTTGTCCGAGCCGTGAAATAGAGGAGCGGATAATTGCGCACGCTTACAATTTTGTTTGCGGTCCTCGCGTTGAGTTCCGCCTGCCAAAGCGCCCGGCCCACCGAGCGCTATGCGCCGAAGAACCCGGGCGTGCTACGCGTCGCAATGTGTCAGATGCCGGTCGTGCAGGGCGAGCCGGAGCGCAACTTGGAGACTTTCGAGCGGTTTGTTCAAATGGCTGGGGCCGCCGGCGCCGATGTGGCGGTCTTTCCCGAAACCGCCCGCCTGGGCTGGGCTGCCGACGAGACGCGCCGGATGGCCACACCGATTCCCGGGCACGTGACCGAGCAGCTGGGGCGCGCGGCACGGCGTCACCGGCTCTACATCGTGGCCGGGCTGGCGGAGAAAGCGCCCGACGGAGTGTATAACAGCGCCGTACTGATCGACCCGGACGGACAGGTGGCCTTCAAACACCGCAAGACGTGGATCGTGTCCCGCAGCGTCCTGCAGGTGGATCTGTACGAGCAAGGCCGGCGGCTGGAGGTGGCCCAAACGCCCCTAGGCACGGTGGCGACGCTCATCTGCGCGGACAATCAGCGCGAATCGTTCCTGCCGACCGTGGCGCACCTGGGCGCGCGCATGGTCTTTGTCCCGGGCGCCTGGGCCGCACCGCCGGAGGAGCTGGACCAACCGGAGATCTTTGAGAAAACCTATATCGACTTTTGGAAGAAAACCTTCGCGCCGGCCTCGGCGAGGGGCAAGCTGTACATCTTTGCCGTCAACGGCGTCGGGCCCATGACGCAATCGCCTTGGGCCGGGCGTGAGTTTTGGGGTGTGTCCCTGGCCTACGGTCCCGACGGAACCCTGCTGGCAATCGGCAAACGACGAGAGGAAGATCTCATCGTTGTAGAGATTCCAGTTGAATAAAGCTCAGTTGAACCAAACCGCCTTTTTAGTGTTTGGATTTGAAAGTTGGAAACTATGGATGCTAGACCGTTTTTCACCAGAGTCGGGTTGTGTGGGATCGCTGTCGGCTTTCTGCTCGTAGTGCCTGTTGCTCCTGCACTGGGCGATCCGATGGACGTCCGCGCGACTCTTTCTGTCCAGGGCCAAAGCTTTCTTCCCGGCGAACCCGTTTCAATTAGCGTCACATTACAGAACACGGGGGGAAAAGACGTGCGTATGGTTAAGCCAGAACTGCAAGGCGAAACAACAACACGGGCTCTGGTACGTGCCCCGGATGGGAAAATTCTAAAATATACGGGTGATTCTGGCGAGTCCATGGCGACTGGACATTTGTTGAAACAAGAATCAAGCACGAAGCACTCCTTTTGGATCACAAAGTATTACTGGATTAAGGCAATAAGCAAGTACACCGTACAAGTGTTCACGGCCACCAAGAGGTCCACCCGGAACCCCGAAGAACTGAAATCGAATTTGATTGAATTCGAGGTCGTAGAGCCAAACGGCGATTTTGAATGGGAGCAGTCGCATACACCGCTGCATTTGGATGGGTCTTCCAAGAACAAAATGTCATGGCAGGTTTACACGCACAATCGCGATGGTACGCTTTCTGTTTATGCGCGTGGCTTTCTGGGAACCCCCGGGAGAATACCTGGATCGTTTTTAGGGCCTTTCCCGATTGCGGATGAAGACACAATCTCCACGGAGTTGGACGAAGACGCTAACCTGCATCTACTCTACGCTGTCGACCAGGAGCATACAATTTACGAGTTAATTACTTCGAATGCAACGGCAAAGGTTACCAGCAGTGAGCGCTACACGCTCGACGATTCTAGTGCGCCCCCTGCTCTGATTAAGAATGAGGATGGCTCCGTCTCTTTGGTGGGCGGCTCTCTGATCCTGGCTACGGAAGCCAAGCCACCGGAATCTCCGAAGCCAAAGCCCATAGCCCGCAAGCCACCGCCCGCAGCCACGGCCACGCCAAACAGCGACTCAAGCTTGTGGCTCATCTGGCTCGCCGCTGCTCTGGCATACGCTGGCGTGACGGCCGGAGCGATTTGTCTTTCCCGAAAAAAGCAGGCCGCGTAGAGGCAGTCCTTTAACAATTTTCGAAAATCACAGCATCTCAGCCGCCGCGGTTCTGGGCTTCTAGTTTTTGCGGATCCAGTCGGCCATGTCCTTCAGCATCTTCTCGTTCAGCTCGTGTCCGGCTTTGTACTTTCGGAAGCTTACGTTTAACCCGGCCTCCGTCAGCCGCGTTAGGGCCTCTTGAGCTTTTTCGAAAGGAACCGGCTTGTCGTCTGCGCCGTGTGCGACGAAACACTTGACCTTCTTTGACGCCTCGAGGGACCGATCCGTTATGATCGGCGGCAACCAACCGCCCGCCACGAGAACGCCGGAAAAGATATTCTTGCCACTCAACCCCGCGCTGTAAGCCATAAAGGCCCCTTGAGAAAACCCCATTACATAGGTACGCTTGGGGTCGATCGCGTAGCTTCCGATGACCTCTTCCATCACTTTTTCCACGTGGTGCCGCGATGCGGCCATCGACTGGACGAGGGTCCGCGGAGCCTTCTCTTCTTCCTGGTTCGGAGCGCCGATCCACCAGCTGTACCCGATGACGTCATCCGCGGCCGCAATGGCATAGGGAGCATTGGGAACGACGACGATTGCACCGGCTTCTTTTAATGCATGGGTCACCACCGAGAAGCTCTCCAAATTCCCGCCCAACCCGTGCAGGGCCAGAACCACGGGATAGGGCGTGACGCCGTCATAGCCAACCGGCGTGATCACGCGATAGCGCAGGAAAATGCCGGAGGCCATCACGTGGTCTTTTCCAGTCACACCGCCTCGCCGTTCTCTGAACGTCTCCAGGTTGGCAAACAGCGTCTTGAAAGTTTCCGTCTTTCGCACAGGATCGAAGTCGGGATCCTTGAGAATGTGGTCGTAATCTCGAAAGCCCAGGCGGATGGACAAGTCCAAGCACTTCGCGGCGGCGTCCTCCTCCCCCATCAGGCTCATGGCGCAGGCCAAGTTGTAGACCGAAGTGGAATCGGCCGGATTGTGCCGGATCGCTTCGACGTATTTCCATCCGGCGTCCATATAGTTCTTCTTTGTGTGGAACTGCAGGCCTTCTTGGGCACGCTTGAATCCGGTCTCTAAATCGTTGTCCGCAATCGCCAGGGCCGCCAGGACCAATTTGGCCTTAGCCTCGTCCACCGGCGGCTTCGGTGCAACCGGCGTCTCTGGGACGGGCTCTTTCTCCAACTCAACGACCGGCGCGGGCTCCTTGACCGGCTCCGCGGTCAGCGTCGATACCGCCAGAACCAACGCGGCGCAGATCGACACGGCCACGACCGGAATAGTAAATCGATTCATCTGTTGGGTCTCCTTATAAGTTCTATCGCGGCGCGGCCTGTTTCCAACGGTTTCCTTTTGCCATTATGATTTACTATTTTCTTCCAGTGCGGCGATTTCTTTTTCGATCTGCTCATCCTCGACCTTGCGGAACAAGGGTTCCGGCTGGCGGAGGCGTTGCCCGCCGGGCAGTGGAGCGCGGCTCCAGGCATCGGTTTGCGCGTGCAGGTCGTCGTCGTACCCCAGGTAGCCGTGGAGTCGACCTGCGCCGAACGGACAAAACGGCGCGGTCAGAGTCTTGAGTCCGTTGATCGCCTGCAGGATCGTGTAGATCGTCTGTTCACAGGCGGACCGGTCTTCTTTGATCTGCTTCCAGGGAGCCTTTTTATCGAAGTAGACGTTGCCTTCGCCGACCGCCTCCATGATCGTCAGCAGAGCCTCCTTGAAGCGACACGCCGCGACCTGTTCACCCGCACGGACGATGACACCGTCAATTTTGCCCAGCAATTCCGCTCCAGCCGCGTCGGGCTCACAAGCGGCGGGTACGACCCCGTCAAGCTTGTTAAATGCAAAGTGCAGAGCCCGGTGGACCAGGTTGCCCCACTTGCCCACAAGTTCATCGTTGATCCGCTGCTGAAAGCTCTTCCACGTGAAGCTGGAGTCGCTAGTCTCCGGGCCGTTGAGCGTAATAAAGAAGCGCAGCGCGTCGGCCTGGTAGTTCTCCAGGAAGTGATCAATCTTGATGACGACGCCGCGACTCTTGGAAAACTGTTTGCCTTCCATGGTCAGATATTCGTTGGCGGGAACGTCCTCGGGCAAGGTATAGCCGCCCACGCCAATGAGCATCCCGGGCCAAATGATGGTATGGAAGGGAATGTTGTCCTTTCCCAAAAAGTAATAGGCCCGGCACGCGTCGTCGGTCCACCACTTCTTCCAGGCGTCCGGATCTCCCGTTTTTGCAGCCCACTCGCGGCTGGCGCTCAGGTAGCCGATGACCGCATCGAACCAGACATAGATCCGCTTCGACTCGAAGCCCGCCACCGGGACGGGCACGCCCCAGTCGATGTCGCGGGTGATGGCGCGCTCGCGGATGTTTTCCAATAGGTTGCGTGTGAAACGAACGACGTTCGGTCGCATGTGTTCGGCCCGCGGTTCGAACCATTCGGCGATCTTCGGCGCCAGTTTTTTCAGATCGATAAAGAAATGCTCCGTCCTACGCGGTTGCGGCGGTGCGTCGCAGGTGCCACATCGAGGAGCTTTGAGGTCCGTCGGGTTGAGCTGGCGGCCACAGTCGTCGCACTGGTCGCCCCGGGCGTCTTCAAATCCACAATGCGGACAGGTACCCAGTACGTAGCGATCCGGCAGGTACCGGTCGCAGCTGGAGCAGTGCAGCATCTCCATAGTGTCTTTGTAGATGTAGCCGCGGTCTAAGAGGGCGGAAAAGATCTCCTGGGTCGTCTCGGTGTGATTGTCGGTCATGGTGTGGGTGTACAAGTCGTAGGACAGGCCTAACTGCTCGAAGTGCTCCACAATCCGGGCATGGTAGTAGCTGGCCACTTCCGCCGGCGTCTTGCCCTCGGTCTCCGCCGCAACTGTAATGGGCGTTCCATGACAGTCGGAGCCGCTGACCATTAAAACTTCGCTGCCTTTAAGGCGATGGTAGCGCGCGAAAACATCTGCAGCCACTTCCAGCACCTGATGCCCCAGGTGCAGGATGTAGTTCGCGTAGGGCCACGCCACACCGATAAAGATCCGTTCCGCCATCGAGGGCTCCAATTTGGAATCTCTGCGTTTGCCGAAACCCGGATTATACCGCCCCACCCGCGAATGCTCAAGGCGATTTGTCGGTTTTCACGCTATTGCTACAGCAGGCGCAATGCGATATGATGTTTGTGATTATGTATCTCTTCCACGAGTTGAAGAAGGAGCTCACTTGGCGGATCCATTGAAAATCGGGGCGGTGCCCTATGTCAACGCGCGGCCGCTTGTCTTCGGGCTCGAAGACAAGGCCACGGTAACCTATGCGGTGCCGGCAAAGCTGGCCGGGATGCTACGGACGGGCGAGGTGGACGTGGCCCTGGTCCCGTTCGTCGAATACTTTTCCGGGACCCCCTATACAATTATCCCGGACATTGCCATCGCCTCACACGGCCAGATCAAGAGCGTGCTGCTCATCTGCGAAGCCGACCCCTACGACCTGAAAAAGATCGCCGTGGACGCCGACTCGCGCAGTTCCACGGCATTGCTCAAGATTATTGTTGCCGACCACTTCCGGCTGAAACCGGAGTACGTGGAGATGGACGTAGCCAAACTTGGCGTGCAGGGTGCATTGGGCAAAGGGGCCGACTCGGTCATGATGATCGGCGACCCGGCGCTCCAGGCAGACCCCGGCGCGCACTTTGTCGTGGACCTGGGCGAGGAGTGGACGATCTTGACCAACAGCTCCTTCGTCTATGCCGCCTGGCTGGCGCGGGACGGCGTGGACCTGGACGCGGCAACGGCGCTGCTGGCCGAGGCCAAAGAACAGGGCAAGGCCCATCTGACGACCATCGCGCAGGAAGCCGCGGCCAGTGGAGGACTGTCGGAGACGGCGGTCTCGGAATATCTGCACAAGTACGTGCAGTACGATTTGAGCAAGAAGGAACGCCAAGGCATCGATTTCTTCAAAAAGTTCGCTCTCAAACACCACTTGATCGAGAACGATGAAGACATCCGAATTCACGGCCAATGACATCCTCGCGCGCGTCCATGACGGACAGCGGATCACCGAGGAAGAAGCGAACCGACTCTTCGCCGAAGCGGATCTGGTCCCCCTCGGCGCTGCCGCCGACGCGGTGCGCGCGCGGCTTCATCCGGACCGGATCACCACCTACATTATCGATCGGAATATCAACTACTCCAACGTCTGCGCCATCGATTGCTATTTTTGCGCCTTCTATCGTAAGACCAGCGACAAAGACACCTACGTCCTGACCCACGAGCAGATCGGCGAAAAGATTGCCGAGACGATCGCCCTGTGCGGGCGGCAAATCCTCATGCAGGGCGGCCTGCACCCGAAGCTGAAGCTCGGCTGGTACGAGGACCTGCTGCGGTTTATCAAGACGAACTATGGGATTCACATCCACGCCTTTTCCGCGCCGGAGATCGTCTTCTTCGCGAAGATCAACAAACTGCCGCTGCGAACGGTCATCGAGCGGCTGCGAGAGGCGGGTCTGGATTCCATCCCCGGCGGCGGGGCCGAGATCCTGGTGGACGAAGTCCGGGACAAGATCAGCCGATACAAATGCACCACGGCCGAATGGCTGGAGGTCATGCGCACGGCCCACGGGATCGGGATGCGGACCACGGCGACGATGATGTTCGGGCACAAGGAAACTTTTGCCGATCGCGTGCGACACTTCGAAGTCGTGCGACAGCTCCAGGACGAAACCGGCGGCTTCACCGCATTTATCCCGTGGACCTTTCAGCCGGAAAACACACAGATGCCCATGACGCCTGTCGGCAGTCACGACTACCTACGAACCCTGGCGATCAGCCGGATCTATCTGGATAACTTCGACAACATCCAAGGCTCCTGGGTGACTCAAGGCCCCAAGATCGGCGGCATGTCACTCCACTTCGGCGCCAACGACCTGGGTAGCACGATGATCGAGGAGAATGTTGTCGCTGCCGCCGGCTGCGCCTTCCGCATGGACGCTCAGAAGCTAGAGGAATGTATCGCCTCCTCCGGATTTACCCCCCGCCGCAGGAATTATTACTATCAATACATAACCTAAAGCGGAGGAATCCGCAGATTGCGATGAACAAAAGAAGGGGCCGGTTTACCAAAGTAAACCGGCCCTTCAACTCCCTTCACATCCCCCCCGGTTTCCGGGATACGGGCTGCATTTTCCAGGCCTGTAGCCTAACATAGTTTGCGCCAAAATTCAATCTGTTTTTGCTTGAACGCCCAGTGCCACTGGCCTATACTACGCGCTCGGAAAGGTCTATAAATCATTTTCACGGACAGTTTTACAACAACAAGGGGAAGGACGATGACGACAAAGGTGACCGTTTACGGCGCGGGAAACGTGGGAGCGACCGCGGTCCAGCGGGTTGTGGAAAAAGGATTGGGCGATGTGATGCTGATCGACATCGTGGAAGGCATGCCCCAAGGCAAGGCGCTCGACATGATGCAGGCGGGGTCCATTGAAGGCTATGCCCACACGGTGACCGGGTCTAACGACATCAACGACGTGGCGGGTTCCGACCTGGTTATTATCACCGCCGGGCTGGCGCGCAAGCCGGGCATGAGCCGCTCGGACCTGTTGGCCAAGAACGCCGCGATCGTCGGTGGCATTGCGAGCGCCATCAAGGAACACGCGCCCAACGCTACGGTGATCGTCGTGACCAATCCGTTGGACATCATGACCTACTTGGTCCAGAAGGTTACCGGCTTCGGCAAGCAGCGCGTCTTCGGCATGGCCGGCGTATTGGATACGTCGCGGATGCGGGCCTTTATCGGCATGGAACTGAGTATCCCGGGCAAGGACGTGGAGTGCATGGTCCTGGGCGGGCACGGCGATACCATGGTCCCGCTCAAGTCCTCCATCCAAGTCAATGGGCAACCGCTGGGTGACCGGATCTCCGCAGATCGGCTCGCCGCGATCGTGGAGCGGACGCAGAAGGGTGGGGGCGAGATCGTGGCCTTGCTGAAAACGGGCAGTGCGT
Source organism: Planctomycetota bacterium (assembly GCA_029260815.1). Lineage (GTDB taxonomy): Bacteria > Planctomycetota > B129-G9 > JAJDCN01 > JAJDCN01 > JAJDCN01. The sequence continues at coordinate 4,432 of JAJDCN010000068.1, read as the reverse complement.
ACTACGCCCCCTCGGCCGCCGTGGTGGAAATGGCCCAGTCGGTCTTGCGCAACGAAAAAAAGGTGCTGCCCGGCTGCGCCTTGCTGGAGGGCGAATACGGATACAACGGCATTTTCCTGGGCGTCCCCATCCGGCTAGGCAAGGACGGCATGGAAGGGATCGTCCAGATGGATCTGACCGACGAGGAAAAAGCCATGCTCGACAATTCCGCCAATGCGGTCAAAGAGGACATCGCGATCCTTGAGGATATTCTGGCAAAACAATAACCTGCGAAGGCCATACAGAGGTGCCATGGATGTCGGATTCGCGCCCGCTTTCGGCATCCGGATTTAAGGGGAGAGATGGACAGCCAAAACGGCTACTATTGCGGCTGGATCAACTCTTCGGTCTGGGATGCCTGCCGGAAGCTGACCGATTGGTTCTGTTCGGCCGATCTGCTCGTTTCCTGCGTGGATTCTTTCCGACCGCCAGCGGAGGATTGCAAGTTGACCTCACGCCGACTTCGCAAGCTTGTGCCGGACCTGGCGCTTGTGGAAAATTGCTATCTCATCCGTCGACAACAGGTCCGCAAGGTGATCTTGGAGGACTTGCTGTTCACCGGGTTCTGCGAAGTGGTTCTGATTCCCTCGGGAGCCGTGGATGACCTTCATGCCCCGCCGGTGGAGTTTACCACCGATGAGATCAAGTTCTCTCAGAGCGTACCACCGTCCTTGCTGGACTATCTCAACGGAATGGAAGCGCTGGGCTGCTTGGGAGACGGGATCGGATTGGGCATGAACTTCGCCGTACGCAACCCGCGGGTGGCGGGCGCCTTGAGCCTGCCAGGCGATTAAACAGCCGCTCTTTAAGAGCTTTCCTTGATGGCCGCCACCAGGTCGAGCATCGCCTTCTTGCCGTCCCCGAAAAACATCAGCGTGTTGTCCATGGCGAACAGCGGATTCGGAATGCCCGCGAAGCCGGGACTCAAGCTGCGCTTGACCACCACCACGGTGCGGGCTTTGTCCACGTCGATGATCGGCATCCCGGCGATCGGACTGGCGGGGTTCGATCGCGCCTCCGGATTGACCACGTCGTTGGCCCCGATGACCAACGCCACGTCGGCCTGCGCCAGCGTCGGGTTGATCTCGTCCATCTCCTTTAGCTTGTCGTAGGGCACGTCCGACTCGGCCAGCAGTACGTTCATGTGCCCGGGCATACGCCCGGCCACCGGATGGATGGCGAACTCCACCTCGCAACCATTGGCCTCCAGCAAATTCGACAGTTCGCGCACCGCGTGTTGCGCCTGGGATACGGCCATGCCGTAGCCCGGCACGATCACGACCCGTTGCGCCGTGTCGAACAGCATCGCAACTTCGTCCGCGCTGGTGGACTTGATCCGACCCGCGTAGATGTCGTCGGCCGAAGCGGTTTCCTCCGTCGGTCCCATCACGCCAAAGATAACGTTCACCAACGACCGGTTCATGGCCTTGCACATGATCCGCGTCAGGATCACGCCCGAGGCGCCCACGAGCGAACCGGATACGATCAGCACGTTGTTGTTGAGTACGAACCCGGTAGCCGCCGCGGCCAAGCCGGAGTATGAGTTTAGCAGCGCAATGACGACCGGCATGTCCGCCCCACCGATGGGGATCACCACCAACACACCAAGGACCGCCGCCGCCATCACGAGCAACCAGTACCAGCCCACCGCGGTTGGGTTGGCGACCAACAGCACAGCCAAAGCCACGACAAGGAGGGCCAGAATCCCGTTGATGACCTGCCGCCCGGGCAGGAGAATCGCCTGGCCGGAAACCAATCATTGCATCTTGCCGAAGGCCACCAGACTGCCGAGGAGCGTAACCGCGCCGATCAAACCCGACACGGCAATGGAAATGGAGAGCTGATTGTGGATCACACCGCCCGTCTGGACCGTCTCATGAACCGTCTCATGAAGCGCCGCGCCGGCGACGATAAAGGACGCCCCACCCCCGAAGCCGTTGAAAAGCGCCACCATCTGCGGCATGGCGGTCATTTCAATCTTGACCGCCAGGATCACGCCCACCAGGCCGCCAAGAATGACACCCACGATGATCCAGACGAAGTTGACGCCCGTTGTTGCCAACAGTACCGTGACGATCGCCACCAGCATGCCCAGGGCGCCCAGCTGGTTTCCACGCACAGCGGTGCGCGGATGGGTCAGCCCCTTGAGACCCATGATAAACAGAATGGCGGCAAGCAGATAGAACAGGTTTGCGAGGTTCGGATCCATATCAGTCCTTTTTCTTGAACATCTCAAGCATACGATGCGTAACCAGGAAGCCACCCACCACGTTGAGCGTGGCGAACATGACCGCCAGGGTCCCAAGGATCGTCGTCAGCGGGGTCTGCTGGGTGCCGGCGGAGATCAGCGCCCCGACGATCGTGATGCCCGAGATCGCGTTGGATCCCGACATCAAAGGCGTGTGCAGGGTCGGCGGAATCTTCGTGATAATTTCAAAGCCGACAAAGACGGCCAGCATGAACACCGTAATGCCGGACACCAGTATCGTTGCAGGATCCATTATGCGTTGCTCCTTTCGGGTGTCGGGTCGCTCTCCAACCCCAGGGCCTTTCGTACCATCGGGTGCACGACCGCGCCGTCCTTCGCCACCAACGTACCGCTTGTGATTTCGTCTTCCAGGTCTACGATGAGTTGTCCTTCTTTGACCAAGTGGAGCAGAAACGTCGTGACGTTCTTTCCATACATCTGACTGCCGTGAAACGGGATCGTGGCGGGTAGGTTGGCTTGACCGATGATCGTGATCCCGTTGTGCTCAACGGTCTGACCTGACTCCGTCAATTCGCAATTGCCGCCCTTCTCCGAGGCCAGGTCGACGATCACCGAACCCGGTTTCATGCCTTCGACCATCTCCCGCGTGACGAGGACCGGTGCCTTCTTGCCCGGGACCGCCGCGGTGGTAATCACAATATCACTCTCGGCGATCACGCGGGTCATCAACTCGCGCTGTTTGCGGATGGCCTCTTCATCCATGGCCTTGGCATATCCGCCGCCGTCCTCGGTTTTGGAGGTGTCCAGCTCGATCTCCACAAACTTCCCGCCGAGGCTCTGCACCTGCTCTTTGACGGCTGGTCGCACGTCGTAGGCGTGGACCACCGCGCCCATCCGCTTGGCCGAGGCAATCGCCTGCAGGCCCGCCACGCCGGCGCCAATGATGAATACCCGCGCGGGACTGATCGTACCGGCCGCGGTCATCATCATGGGAAACATTTTCGGAAGGGCGTCGGCCGCCAACAGCACCGCCTTGTATCCGGCAATCGTCGCCATGGAAGACAATACATCCATGCTCTGCGCACGGGTAATGCGGGGAATCATCTCCATGGCAAAAACGGTCACGCCCCGCTCGGATAGTTCTTTGGACAATTCCGGCTCCGCCAGCGGTTCCAGCATGGCCACCATCGTTTGTCCCTGGCGAAGCAGGGGCAGATCGGATTTGCCGGCATCCGGATTGGCCCCGTAGCCGCGCACCTGTACGATGATCTCGGCGGTCTTAAAGACTTCCTCCCGTGTGCCGGCAATGCGCGCGCCCTTTTCGGTGTATAGCGCATCGGGGTACCCGGCAGCCGCGCCGGCGCCGGCTTCGAGGAGAACCTCGATGCCCGCCTTGCTCAACTGCGGCAATACCGCCGGCGTCAGGGCCACGCGCCGTTCACCGGGAAAGGTTTCTTTCGGAATTCCAACGATCATGAAGGTTCCTTTCTCCTGATTCTTGTCCTGCCACCGATCCAAACAATCGCGCACAGATGTTTCAGAAAAATTAGCAAAGCGTGTACCAAAGTACCAGCGGCTTCTGCGCGATGGCACAAATCGCCACGGGTGCAACACAAAGGGCGGCATTGTATCAGACGGCTTTTCCGATTAAAAGGCCCCCTCCAGGTCCTTTTGCAGGTCCGCCAGCGCCTCGATTCCGACCGACAGACGGATGAGCCCGTCGGGCAGGCCCGCCTTGCGCCGCTCTTCGGGAGGAATTGAGGCGTGAGTCATGGTCGCGGGCGATTCCAGGAGCGATTCCACGCCGCCAAGGCTCTCGGCGAGTGCGAAAATCTTCGTGCTCGTGATAAATTTCCGCGCTCGGTCCAGGTCTCCTTTGAGTTCGAAGGAGACCATGCCGCCGAAATCGGACATCTGTCGACGGGCGACGTCGTGGTTGGGATGCTCCGACAGGCCCGGGTAGTGAACCCGTTCCACGTCGGGATGTTCGTTTAGAAACTGCGCAATCGCCATGGCATTTTCGCAATGACGGTCCATACGAACCGGAAGGGTCTTGAGGCCGCGCAGCACCAACCATGAGTCGAAGGGACTGGGCACGGCGCCGACGGCATTTTGGAGATACCGAAGCCGCTCATGGAGCGCTTCGTCGCGGGTAAGGATCGCCCCGCCGACCACGTCGGAGTG
>JAJDCN010000067.1 GCA_029260815.1 Planctomycetota bacterium | reverse complement strand
CTCGTCCCGGAGCGCTTCTTTGGCTGAGGCCGGCGCAAGGTAGCGCCTGATCCCGCCGACCGGGAGGAAGTGCGCGCCGGTTTCCCGCAGAGCTTGCGCCAGATCCGGCTCGGCCCCGTCGGACAGAACAAAGACGCTGGGATTTTCCAACGCCTCTGTGAGCTCGCTCAGCTCAGTCAGACATCCGACCAGATCTGCGTAGACACCGGAAGGGCCCAACAACTGCAGAGCGTCATGGTCTGCGATGAACCTACAGGTTCCCGCCGCCTCGTAGAGGACGGCCCGGTCCAACGGGCCTTGCTGAGCGAGCCATTCGGCGGCGACTTTCTTCGCACGGCCCAGCCGGCTTTCTCCGTCTTCGGTCACGGTCATGCTGGGAGAAGTGTCGATCAGAAGCACGAGGGTCCGGCCCTTCGTCGCGTCGGTTTTTCGCACCGGGTTTGCGAGGGCGAAGACGATCAACGCGAGCAACAGAAGCTGGACCAGCAGAGAAAAAACGTGCCGCAGTCTGCGAAACATGCGCACCTTCGGTGTGGGCCCGAGGACTCGCGTCCAAGTCTCCAGGGAGGGCACCACCCGCACACGTCGTCTGCGGCGTAACAGGTACAGGGCGACGATCGCCCCGGCAACGAGAAGCCACCACAGTGCGGAGGGGGCGACGAACCTCATCGCTTCAGCCTCCGCCGCTGGAGCAGCTTCAACACGACCGCATCGAAGGGCTCGTCCGCCGCGACGTGGGCATAGGCGACCTCTTGTTGCCGACACGCGTCTAAGATTTTCTGATGTCGCGCCCCCTCTGCCTGGCGGTACTTGCGCAGGATCTCGGGTGTAAGGTCCACTTCCAGCGTCGCGCCGGTCTCCGCATCGGTCAGCCGCATGGCGCCGTCCGACGGCAGGTGAACGTCTTCGGCCTCTGTCAGGTGCAGGAGCAGGACTTGGTATCGTTGGGCCTTCAGGTTGCGCAGGGCTGTGCTGAAGTCGGGCGTGGCCAGACAGTCGGAGATCACAACCGCGATGCCGCGCCCGGCGGTCCGACGCACCAGGCGAGAGCAGACGGCCGACAGGTCGGTGCCTCCGCCCGCCTTCGCGTTGGTCAGAAAGCGAAAGAGGGCCGGTCCCATGCTCTTACCGGACAGATGGGTGTGATCGCCCATGGTCTGGCCATACAGGTATAAGCTGATTCGGTCGAAGCTGGCCAGGGCGATGTACCCTAGGGCGGCGGCGATCCGTCGGCCGGTGTGGAATTTGTCGGGCCGGCCCGCGGCCATGGAGGCGCTTTGGTCCAGCAGAATCGTAAGGTGGATCTGTTTTTCCTGGCGGTACTGCTTTGTGAACAGCGCGTCGAGCCGGCCGTAAATGTTCCAGTCTACGTAGCGCAGGTCGTCGCCGGGCGCATAGGTGCGAAAGTCTTCGAACTCGATGCCAAATCCCCGTTGCGAGGTGGCGTGGATCCCTGCGGTTAATTCAGAGAGGGAACGCTTGACCGCAATGCTTAGTCTTTCGAGGCGGGTGATGTATTCGGCGTCGAACAGGGCGGAGGACATGGCTCAGTCTCGCTTATAAAATCGCTTGAGAAATTCACGCTCTTCGGCCGGGATGCTTTCGTTGTGGACCGCCTGGTCGATTAGATCCCAATACTTTTGAAACGTCTCAGGATCGGGGACGTAGGGCCGATCCCCACGCCCGTCGGGGGTGAGTCGTTCGCCGATTTCTTTCCACCGGATCAGCCGATCGCGGATCGTCTCGCCGGTGTTCATGAGCGGATTGACGAAGTGTTTGTCTACGTCCCCCAGCAGCCGCGCCAACTCCGGATCGATCGGGTCCGGGGCCTGCGGGCTTTCCGGCTCTTCCGACTTGCCTTCGCCGCCTTCCGGATCGACGATTTCAATGGTGATCGGGTTGGAGGTAAACCGATGCTTCCGAAAGGCCTGAGGCACGGTTGCGGTTTGCTGTCGGCTCTGCGGTCGCAGACGGGTCTCCAGTTGGATTTGGTATTTGCCAACCTCCAGCGGGGCGATAGGAAACGCGCGGTCACCCAGGACGAAGTCGGTCAAGCGTTCGGAGATGCCGGCGGGCAATGCGAGGGGTTTGGGGTTTTCCAGCCGAATGGTTTTTTGTCCGGGCTCCTTGCCCATCGGCGTGACGAGCGCGATGTTCGTTCCCTGCAACCCAACCGGCGGTCCGCCTGCCACCGAGCGCAAGGTGGCGGTGAGTTCCACGGGCGTGCCGATGGGGAATTCGACCCGGCCCCGCTCGGTGGTGTTTAGGCGCAGGACCCAGTCGGCAGGATTCCAAACGAAGGGCGTCCAGGCCTCCGGTTCCGACGGCGAGCCGAGCGCGTGACCGACCGGAGGCATCTGAGGGCCAGGTGTTGGCATTTTGGTTCGCGACGCCGCCAGAGGGAGAACCAGAGTCCCCAGGGCGAGAATCATTGTGGCCACAACCAGAAGCAGAGGTGTGCGGGGAAGAATCGGTCGGACATCGAGGCCGCGGGTCTGTGTTAACAGCGTACGTTCCAATAGTTGAAGCATGGGCGGTGGATTGGCCTGGCCGCCTAGGGCGATCGCTGTAGCCAAGGCGTCGCGCAGACCCAATCGGCGATCGACGGAGCGCGCAAACTGGGGCCCCGTCGGCTGGAGCAGGACGGATACGATCGCGGAATATAGCGCGCACAACAGGAGCGCTGTGCACAAGACCGCTGTCACGACCGCAAAGGAAATCGGCAGTTCCTCGGTTTTCAGATTCGCCTGGATTTGCGCGACCGCAGTCAGCAGCCCGACCGATGCAATCAGCGCGATCACGGACGTAAAGAAAAAAATGCGGGCGAACGTGGTTCGCAAGAAGGCCTTGCGTGCGGAACGAAACGCGGTGTCTATTCCCGGCCGAGGAACCATTGGACGGTCCTTTGCAATCCATCTTCGAAACGGACCTCCGGACTGTAGTTCAGGACTTGCCGGGCCAGGGTGATGTCCGCTTCCGAATGTTTCACGTCGCCGGGCCGCGCCGGTTTGTAGAGGGGCTCGGCGCCGGTGCCGGCATATTCCCGGATCTGGGCAGCCAACCGGTTGACCGTATGCCGCTGGGCGCACGCGACGTTGAGGACCTTCCCCCCTGCATTCGGCGCATTGGCGGCCAGGCGGTTGGCGCGTACCACGTTGGCCACGTAGGTGAAGTCACGGGACTGTTCGCCGTCGCCGAAGATCGTCGGGGCGCTCCCGCTTCGACAGCTTTCGATGAACAGGGGGATCACCGCGGCGTATTGAGACGCCGGGTCTTGTCGCGGGCCGAAGACGTTGAAGTAGCGCAGCACGACCGTTTCTAATCCATAGATGCGGTGGTAGGTGGCGAAGAGTTTCTCCATGGCCAGCTTGGAGACCGCGTAGGGAGAGAGTGGATTAAGCGGCAATGTCTCGGACTTGGGCAGCACCACCGTGTCGCCGTAAACGGACGAGGAGCCTGCCCCGATCACGCGCCGCACACCCGCGACGCGCGCCGCCTCCAAAAGCACCGCGGTGCCTTCGATGTTCACCCGACAGGTGGCTACGGGATTTTGGATCGATCGCGGCACCGACGGGAGGGCTGCTTGATGAAGGACCACATCCACGCCGTCGATCGCGCGAGCCACGCAGTCAGCGTCGCAGATGGAGCCTTCGATCACGAACAGTTTGGGATCTTCCGGAAGATTTGCGCGATGCCCAGTGGAAAAGTTATCCAGGACCGTCACAGCGGTCCCTTCAGCCAGCAGGCCCTCGACCAAGTGGGAGCCGATGAACCCTGCACCGCCAGTGACCAATGCCCGCTTCATGATCCCGCCACGTTTTGGAGGATGTTGGCGAGAATTGCATCGGGCTCCACGCCTTCCGCCTCGCCCTCGAAGTTGAGGATCAGCCTGTGCCGCAGGGCCGGCAGGGCCACCCGTCGGACGTCTTCGGTCGACACGTGGTACCGCTCGTCGGCCAGTGCCGCAACCTTTGCCCCGACCACCAAGGCCTGCATCCCTCGCGGGCTCGAACCGTACCGGACGAACCGGCGGGCCTGTTCGCTGGCGTGCTCGCTTTTGGGGTTGGTTGCCAAGACGATGCGCGCGGCGTAATCGCTCACGTGAGGCGCCAGGATGACTTGCCGGACGAGTTTTTGCATTTCCAGCACGTCGCCACCGGGCAGAACCGGCTCGGCTTGGGACGGTTCATCACCGCAGGTCCGATCCACGATCTCGGTCAATTCGGTAAGGCTGGCCGGTTGCAAAAGAATCTTGAAGAAAAAGCGGTCCAACTGCGCCTCCGGCAGCGGAT
>JAJDCN010000066.1 GCA_029260815.1 Planctomycetota bacterium | reverse complement strand
CCTTTTTGCCGCACTTTTCGCCCCAGGAGTTCTCCACCTGCCACTTGACCGGCTTGCCCTCGACCAGGTCTACGCCGGTAAAGGTCATGGCGTGGGTCATTTGGCTGTCGCCGTAGTCGACCCGCTGGGCCTTGTCCAGCTTGAACTGCATGCCGTAGACCAGATCGTACTCGTACATCCGTTCGTCCATGATTCCCGCGTCGCGATGCATCATCTGGCCCACGTCGCAGCCGTGCCAGACAGGCACCCCGTCGGCCAGGGCCGCGACCGCAGCGGCCTTCATGCTCTCCAGGTCCACGTTGAGGTAGCGAACGATTTCGCCGTCCACCACGTTGCCCAGATACTGTACGGTGTACATTTTGTTAAATGGCTTGTCGACGGTGGGGCAGTGGATCAGGCTGGCCACGCTGTCCAGGTCCAGCCCGATGTACTGGTCGTAAAACCCACGCGGCGTCAGCGGCGCGTCGTCTCGATGAAATGCTTTGTCCTTGTCGCGGTACTGCCACGTGAACTCGGTGGGTGGTTCGCCCAAGTTGATCACCAGCATCCGGTAGACCTCTTCGAGCATTTCGGTCTTGCGTGCGCGCAGAGCCTCGACGCCCTGTCCTTCGCCGTGCAGGTTGCGAAGGACCGCGGCGTATTCGCGCAGTTTGAGCGTAATCAGACGGTTCATAAACCTGGAGTTGCTCGAGTTGAAGGTCTCCGGCATGACCGATTTGGGAACCACGCCGTATTTCTTGACCAGGTTGGCGAACATGTCCCATTGCCCGCCGTCCTGCAGCGGATCGGCCAAGAGCCACATGACCAGACGACCGTGAATGTCTTCTTCCAACGTCGCCAGCATATTCTCAAGGAACCAGTTGCTCTTCTCGAACTTGTCCCAGAACATGGTGTAGCTTTGGGACAGCTCAAAGGTGTCCAGATTCATCTTCTCCATCGCCAGGATGCGAAATGTATTGAGCCCGGCGAACATCCAGCAGCGGCCGGTGGATTTCTGATCGGTGATCTTGCCGGTCTCGATCTGATGGGAGAAGGTCAGATCGGTTTCGGCCAGCACTTGCCGGTTGACCGCCACGTCGGGGATCTTGTTGCCCGCCACCGCATTGCGCGCGAGCCGATGGACCGGGTTAATGTGAAACGCCTCGTGACAGCGTGCGATCATGTCGGGCGTGATGGATGCAGACATCGGGTTTCCTCGTTGTGGAGTGTTGGTGTCAGAGGGTTGAATTGTACAGCAAATGGCCCTCTTTTGCCAATTAAAAGCGGCTGGGAGTCCCTCTGCAGCCGGAATCCGCAGGTTTTCGGGAACCTTTTCGATCGTGGCACGTCTAATCCATGCAGAAGTGTCATGCTGCTTTGGGTCTAGAGGAGTAGAGCCATGAAATGTCTGAGTATTCTTCCGCTGTTGTCGGTCCTTCTCTTTGCCTCCGTGGCTACAGCCGACGGGTTGATTATTGTCCAGCCCAAGCCGAGGGAGCTGGTTGTTCAGATGGGAGTCAAATACCATCGCGTGGACGCGGTCATCGACAATCAGGTGGCCAAGACAACCATCGATCAGGTCTTTACCAATCCGAATAACCGCGTGATCGAGGGCACCTATATCTTTCCGCTGCCCGAGGATGCGGGGATCCGCGACTTCTCCATGTTTATGAATGGCAAGGAAGTCAAGGGCGAGGTGCTGGACAAGGACAAAGCCCTTGCAGTATATCAACAGATCGTTTCGCAGATGAAAGATCCGGCGCTGTTGGAGTACGCGGGCCGGGGTATGTTCAAGGCGCGTATCTTTCCGATCCCGGCCAAGGGCGAGGTCCGCACCAAGATCGCCTACACGCAGACGCTGGTGGCGGACAACAAACTCGTCCGCTACGTCTATCCGCTCAACACTGAAAAATTTTCCTCCACGCCCCTGGAGGACGTGGCGGTACGCGTGCGGATCAAATCCAAGTTCCCCATCAAGAATGTGTATAGCCCGTCCCACGTGGCCGACGTCGCCCGACCCAGCGACAGCGAAGCGGTGGTCGGATACGAACAGAAGCACGTGAAGCCGGACAAGGATTTCGTGGTCTACTACGCGGTTGACGACAAAGACATTGGGTTGAACCTGATCACCTTTCGGGAAAGTCCCGGCCAGCCGGGCCATTTCCTAATGTTGATCAGCCCGAGCCTGGACACCGCTAAGATCAGCCGAAAAGACGTGACCTTTATTTTCGATACGTCCGGCTCTATGAGCGGCCCGAAGATCGAGCAGGCCAAGAAAGCTCTGAAGTTCTGCCTCAACAGTCTCAACACCAACGACCGCTTTCGGATCGTGCGGTTCTCCACCGACGTGTCCCTCTTCGCCGACAAGATGGTTCCAGCGACCCGGGCCAAAGTAAACGAGGCGATCACCTTTGTGGACAAGTTCCAAGCCACCGGCGGGACCAATATCGGTGAGGCCCTCAAGCACGCCTTCGGCGTGGACCGGGGCAAGGAAGCTCCGGCGCATATGATGATCTTCTTGACCGACGGGCTGCCCACGGTGGGCCAGACCGATCCGGCTCAATTGATCGCACAAGTCAAGCAAGCGAATGGCGAGGGGAGTCGTTCGCGCCTGTTCGGCTTCGGTGTCGGCTTCGACGTGAACACCCGGTTGCTGGACGAGCTGGCCATGACCACCAAGGCCGCCAGTGAATACGTGACACCCAAGGAAGATATCGAAGTGAAGGTCTCTGCGCTCTACGGCAAAATCTCCTCTCCGGTTCTGTCCAACGTGACACTCACCACCGGCAACGTCAAGGGCGTTCGGATTGAAGACATGTATCCGAAACAATTGCCGGACATCTTCAAAGGCACCCAACTCGTGATCCTCGGGCGTTATACGGGGCACGGCCCGGCGGCCATCCGCCTCAAAGGCCGCACGGACGAGGGGCAGAAGGAGTTCATCTACGAGTCCACGTTCGCCGAGCGGGACATGACCGCGGAGGACGTGCCGTTCATGTGGGCCAATGCCAAGGTCTCTTATCTGATCGATCAGATCCGCCTGCGCGGCGAGACCAAGGAGGTGCGAGAGGAGATCGTCCGGCTGTCCAAGGAGTACGGCATCGTGACGCCTTACACTTCGGTGATTGTACTGGAAGACGGCGATGCCAACGTGGGCGAGGCCCGTCGAACGAACGTTCTGTCCGACGTCGCCAAGAAATCCCAGATGATGACGGAGTTGCGAAAGCGAGCGGCCACCGCCCGGTCCGAGCGGGAATCGCTGGAAACGGCGGTCGGTCAGAAGGCCGTCAGCAATGCCGCCCAAAACGCCTACCAGGGCAAGGAAGGCTTGGGTCGAGAAGGCAAAAAAGTGGTCGGTGTCGAGGCCGATTCCGACAGAACCTATCTGGACTTCGAGCAGATCGCCAAGCGGTATCAAAAGCGCGTGCTCAACCGCAGCTTCTTCCTAACGACTGATGACGACGCCTGGGTCGAGGACGGGATCACCGACGAGGAGCTGGCCAAGGCGCACAACGTAAAATACCTGAGCGACGAGTATTTTGCGCTACTGCGGGCCAACCCGCGACTGGGTAAGCTGATGGCCCAAGGGCAAAAGGTGTCCTTCCGCCACGCCAAACAGGTGATCCAGGTCCGTTAAGAAAGAATCCTCCCTTTCCCAAGGAATCGCCCGGTCTTCCTTTCATCGGGGCCGGGCGATTTCGCGCGATCCGCGTTCCTGGGTAGCCTACGAAAAAAAGCGTGGAACCTTTGTGGCCCGGGTGCGTCTAACTTAATGGAAATGGTGTGTCCGCGGTCGCTCGACCGCTTCTCCGGTGAGGTGCTAAGCTATGAAGTCTATTGTGATTGCTGCTTTTGTTTCGGTCTTCCTGTTCTCCCGGGTGGCGATGGCGGACGGCTTGATTGTGGTGCCCCAACCGCCGGGCGGTCCGATCCAGCAGTTGGGGGTAAAGTACCATCGCGTCGCCTGCGTGATCGACAACCAAGTGGCCAAGACGACCATCGACCAGGTCTTTACCAACCCCAACGCGCGGCAACTGGAGGGCACCTACATCTTTCCCCTGCCGACCGACGCGGTGGTCAAAGACTTCTCCATGTTCATGAACGGCAAGGAGGTCAAGGGCGAAGTGCTGGACAAGGACAAGGCCCTGAAGATCTACCAGGAGATCGTCTCGAAGATGCGCGACCCGGGCCTTCTGGAATACGCCGGTCGCGCCATGTACAAGGCTCGCGTCTTCCCGATTCCCGCCAAGGGCGAGATCCGCACAAAAATCTCCTACACCCAGACGCTGATCGCGGACAACAAGCTGGTCCGTTACGTCTATCCGCTCAACACGGAGAAGTATTCCTCTACACTTCTGGACAGCGTCGTCATCTCCGTGCGGATCAAGTCGAAGCATCCCATCAAGAACGTCTACAGCCCTTCGCATGTGGTCGATACCCATCGACCGAACGACCACGAAGCGGTCGTCGGCTTCGAGCAGAACAAGGTGAAACCGGACCGCGACTTCACGCTCTACTACGCCATAGACGACAAGGACGTGGGACTCAACCTGCTGACCCGCCGCGCAGCAGGCGAAGACGGCTACTTCATGATGCTCATCAGTCCGCGCCAGGAGATTGATAAGGTTTCCAAAAAAGACATCACGCTGGTTCTGGACACCTCCGGCTCCATGGTCTCCGACGGGGACAAACTCTCCCAGGCGAAGAAGGCCCTGCGCTTCTGCCTGCGCAATCTGAACAAAGGCGACCGGTTCAACATCGTCCGGTTCGCCACCGAAGGCAGCCGCTATGCCGATACGATGATCCCGGCGACCAAAGAGAACGTGGAGAAAGCGATCGAGCATGTCAACCAATTCGACGCCCGCGGCGGCACCCACATCGAGGAGGCCCTCACGCTTGCGCTACAGACCAATCGTGGT
>JAJDCN010000065.1 GCA_029260815.1 Planctomycetota bacterium | reverse complement strand
GTAACTCTGAAGTCGCGCGCGCTCTGCTCAAAGCAGGCGCCAGTGTGAAGACGCGCGGTTTTAACGGCGCGACCCCCTTGCACACAGCCGTCGAGCGCGTGCCCGCCGACGTCGTGCGCGTTCTGCTGGAAGCCGGTGCAGACCCCAACGCTACCGACGAGGCCGGCCACACGCCCCTGCACAGGGTCGCTCTCCAGGCGGTCAATACTCTGGAAGTGATTCAACTCCTCCTCGACGCGGGCGCAGACATCAACGCAAGATCCAAGTCCAACTTGACCGTCCTGAAATTGGCGACCCTGAGAAACCATCACCGCACTGCCGCCTTCCTCCGCTCCCGTGGCGCTAAGTCCCAGCCATCACCTCCCTGTGACAGACAGGAATAATACCAACAACAGAGCGCGTGCTATCGAGAGCCGGCTCGGTTAGACGGTCAGGGCCGAAGCCCTGAGCTACGGAGATGACTTATGAAGTGGCTTTTGGGGTTTGCAAAGCCGGGCTTGGTTGACTTTCAGGTGCGGCGGGCGTATCATTCGTGACGGAGGACGAGATGAGAATTGGATTGGGGTTTGATATTCACCGGCTGGAGGCGGGGCGCAAACTGGTGCTTGGTGGCGTGGTCTTCGACTATCCCAAAGGGTTGGCCGGGCACTCCGACGGCGACGTGGTGTTCCATGCGGTCTGCGATGCACTGCTGGGCGCCGCGGGGCTGGGCGACATCGGCGAACAGTTTCCCGACACCGACCCTCAGTACGCGGGCGCCGACAGCGCCGTACTCTTGGAACAAGTCGTGCGGCAGGTGAGTGAACAAGGGCTGAAGGTGACAAGCGTGGATTGCGTGATCCTGGCCGAGCAGCCGAAGATCGCGCCGCAACGGATTCACATGCGACAGCGCCTGTCCGAGCTGATCGGCTGCGAGCTGGAGCGCACGAGCATCAAAGGCAAAACCTTCGAAGGATTGGGCGAGATTGGGCAGGGCAACGCCATTGCCGCGCAGGCTGTCGCCCTGCTGACAGATCGGTAACCGGGTGGGGGACAGAAGATGAGGGCCATCATGCGAAAAGTATTCATTCTGACATTGGTCGCGGTCGGCGGACTGGGCGTCGGTGGCTGTCTAATGAACGTGGATCAAGAAATTCATCTGGGCAAACAGGCCGCACCGGGCTTCGAGGCTGAAAGCGGCGGACCCTATCCCAGCGAGCTGGCCCAGGCCTACGTGGCGCGGGTGGGCAACACCTTGGTGGCGGAACTGACGCCCGAGGAGCGGACCAAATACGAGTTTAGTTTTACTCTGCTCAATTCGGGGATTATCAACGCCTTCGCCCTGCCCGGCGGACCGATCTTCATCTCCCGCGGCCTGCTGGTCGAGATGCAGAGCGAAGACGATCTGGCTGGCGTACTGGGTCACGAGATCGGCCACGTGGTCCATCGACATACCGCCTACCGTATCCAGCGCGCCCAGGGCTTTCAATTATTGCTTGCCGCCATCGGGGTTGGCCTGCAAGTAGGCGGCGGGCCCGGATACGTGGGCGATGTCTCCGGTCTGATCGTGCAACTGACAGATCTGAAATATGGCCGCGACGACGAGAGCGAATCGGACATGAGTGGCGTAGTTTACATGGTCCGCGCCGGCTACGACCCGCGCGGCATGATCAGCGTCATGAAGATTCTCAAGTCCGCCGGCGGCGGGGCAACCCCGGAATTCTTCAGCACCCACCCGGACCCGGATAACCGGCTGGTGGCCATCAGCGAAGCGATCGGCAAGCGTTGGCCGCAAATTCAGGCAAAAGAGCCGGTCTTTCGCGAGGAGCCCTTCCAGAAGATGCTGACCGCCTCGTTGTTGTCCGCGGGCAGCGCCGGCGGCTACGCGGCCTACGACGAAGCGGAACGCCTGCGTATTCAAGGCCTGCAAGCCAAAACCACCCAGGCAGCCAATCAGCTTTTCACCCAGGCCGAGCAGGCCTACACCAGCGCCATCAAGACACTCCCTGGACATGCGCTTCCTTACATCGGCCGCGCCAAGGCGCGCTGGCGACTCAACCGGCTGAAGGAGGCTTTGTTGGACGTGGACGCCGGCCTGGCCAAGGAGCCGGATCATCATGACGGACAGGTGACCCGCGCCTTCTTGCGTTTGGCCGACAACAACAACCGCGGCGCCTTGGAAGACGCTGATCATGCGCTCAAACAGGTCGCCAGCCACGCCTACAGCTACTTCTACCGCGGCAAGGCCCTCTATCGCCTGCGCGAGCGCGACCAGGGCGCCGAAGACCTACAAACCTTCCTGGGCGTGGTGAACAAAGGCCCGGACGCCGACGAGACGCGCCAAATGCTCCGCGCCCTGGGCGTCCAAGTTCAGTAAGCGGAACCGCCGCGACGAAATCCAGGTTCCGAGCATCATTCAGAGGAAGCTCTGGACAAAGACTGGATCAGCCGCTGTCTTGTTTTATCGGGCATATGTTTTGTGGCGTTGTTCAAGCTCTCTCGCGAAAAAGATTCGAGATTGGTGTCGATGAACGCAATCACGGTGTCGACGTCCGATTGAGCGAGTTCTCGCAATACCCATCCGACACCGGTTTTGGAAAATCGTTCCGGGTGTTTCAGAACCACGGAACAGTTGCGCAGGAGCATTGGCGTGAAGCCTCGAAAATTGCCATTGCCTCTTTTGGCCAAATTCACAAACGCCACGACCGATGCGCGTCGCTGCCAGAGGTTGCCGGCCTTTCTCCATTCGGACAAGGCTTGCGCACAAGGCTTGCCGACCTGCTGGATAAGCGGGCCCAGAACCCGGACGCAAAGCCAGTCGCAGATATTCCAGTCGAAAATATGCCCGTCCCGAAACAGTTGGGCGAAATCTTCTTGGTCTTTGCGCCAATCGACTTGTCCTTGAGGCTCCAAGATTGCTTGAAAGAAGAGGATGCCCGCCAACTTGTCTTCCGCATGCTTTTCCCGAAATAAGGCAAGTGCTAATTTTTTCTGCATACCCGGCGTCAAGGTGTCTGCAATCTTGTTTTGCGCGTACCACGTGTGGAGTACGGAGCGGATTCCGTCCATTTTGACGCCGCGAAAAGGAATGATCTGTTTTAGATAGCGCTCCCACCACGCCTTCGTTTTGGCGTTGGCGATTTTTTCCAAGCGTCTCTGGAGGTCGCGGATCAGATGTGAGCGATCCCGAAGGTTCTTGTTCTTCAACGAGGTCCTCGCGGAACTTGCTTACTTCTTCCGGGCCTGGGTCACGACGTGGATGCCGTCCAGGTCGATGGTCTTGGGCGCCTTGAATCCCGCGGTGCGCAGCCACTGTCCTAACTCTTTCTGCGTGTAGCTGTTTCCGTCGGTCGTCGCGGCGAGCATATTTACGGCGAATAGCGCACCGCTCACCGGCGCGGTGCGGTTGTCGCTCAGAAGAAACTCGTTGACCAGAACGATGCCGTTCGGCTCGAGCGCGGTGTAGACTTTCTTGAGCAGCGCGCGGACTTTCGGCGGGCTGGCGGCGTGGAGGATGTTGGAGAGTAGCGCGACGTCGTATCCGCTGCCAAAATCTTTGCCCGGGGCGCGGAAGAAGTCAGCGGCTTTTGTCGCAATGCGTTTGCCCTCGGTGAAACCCTTGAGGTGTTTGCGCGCGACCTTGAGCGTCTGGGGTAGATCTACCAAGGTAGCATGGAGCTTCGGATACTTGCGGCAGAGGGCGATGGAATAAGAGCCCGGCCCGCCGCCTAGATCCAGCAGCGATCGTGATCCGGACAGATCAATCTTTTGCGTTAATGTTTTTGCCATGTCGAAGCCCACGTCGTGCATGGCCAGAATGAAGTCGCGATTGGTTTTTGGATCGTCGAGGATCGGGTTGGTTCTTCCGATCCGTGGCGCAGTGCCGGATCGGATCGCATCGGAAAGCTGGAGCCACCCGGCGGCGGAATATCGCATGTGCGACAGAAGAGCTCCTTTATATTCGGCGGCGCCTTCCACCAGGTGTTTGCGACCGATGGGAGTATTGGTGTAGCGGCCCGCCCGTTTGCGCAGCAGCCCCAGGGCTACCAGGGCATCCAGTAGGATCGTAGTGCCGCGCACCGAGCAGCGGATGGATTTAGCCAGTACCCCGGCAGTGCGCGAGGCGGAGCCGATCCGGGTGAAGACGCTTAGTTCGTGGGCGCTCAGAAGGATGGCGGTCGCCTGGAATCCGCCGCTTATCCGCATAAGCTCTTGTATATTGGCAGGTTCAGGCATTCGGTCGAGGGTTGGGGCGATTTTTTTGTTCATGGAGGGTTCCCTTTCTTAGGCAGCACGGTGTTTCAGTCGTTCGAGTAGAAGTAAGCGATAAATAATCGTAAATCAAGGTATTTATTGGGCTAATGGGATTTGTCGGGAATTGGGCCACATTTCCCTTGACCCAATGGCGATAGATGGATAGTATAAGAGATTAACGTTTCTCATGTGTTAGGGTTTCCATTAGAAGGCACCGGCTCGGCCGGTCAATAGACATGGAGGAGCAGGCCGATTTTGAAGTCAGACGACACGTATAAGCGTTCTTCAGTAAAGATCACCCTTCGCGCAAACGAAGGGATCGATAGTGCCTTGAAGCGGTTCAAGCGGGTCTGCAACAACCAGGGGGTCTTTACCCTGGTCAAGCGGTCGGCCTTTTACGAGAAGCCCAGCGAGAAACGGCGCCGGAAAGAGCGGGAGCGGGTGAAAAACATCCGCAAAATGTTGGCTCTGGAAGCGGGCCCGGCGACCCGGAAGCGTAAGAAAAAGAAGCGGATCACGCCCCGTGCCGGGCAAACCGCCAGCTCAGGCTCCAGTAGCACCGCCTCCTGAGCGATACCTACAAGCCTTTCGTTGTTGCAACGTTCCCCCTGTGTATGCGATGAAGGTGCGCCGATGAACGAGGCAGAATATTCTACTGACCGCTTGTCGCCGCGGGTGCTGGTTCTCCGAGCGGCCGGCACCAACTGCGACAGGGAGACCGAGCACGCCTTTCAGATGGCCGGGGCTCGGACGTTCCGCCACCATATCAACCGAATCCTCGATTCGCCCCAAATGCTTCACGACCACGAGATCCTGGTTATCCCTGGTGGATTTTCCTACGGCGACGACGTCTCCGCTGGACAGATTCTGGCCAATCAGCTCAAGACCGGTCTGCGCGCGGATCTGGATCGGTTCCTGGACGAAGGCAAGTTGATTCTGGGCATCTGCAACGGTTTCCAGGTTCTGGTCAAGGCGGGTCTGTTGCCGGGCAACCAGCGGTGGACCCAACAGGCTTCGCTGATCACCAACGATTCAAATAAGTATGAAGACCGATGGGTTTGGCTAAAGATATGCTCGAATCGGTCCGAATTAATGAAGGAACAAGGACTTATCTACCTGCCGGTCGCGCATGCCGAGGGAAAGTTTGTAACTGCCGACCCAAAGCTACTTTGCGATTTGGATGCCGCTGGGCAGGTCGTCCTTCGGTATTGCACCGAAGATGGCGGCGAGCCCGGCTATCCGCACAACCCCAACGGGTCGGCGGACCAGATCGCCGCCATTTGCGACCCGACCGGCCGGGTATTGGGTCTGATGCCGCACCCGGAGCGATACGTGCGGCCCCAGCACCATCCACGCTGGACCCGGCGGCCCGAAGAGGCGTCGCCCCACGGGCTGCGGCTCGTGCACAACGCTGTAAAGTATTGCTTGACCCGTCGGGACGACAGCCCCTAGTTCGCTGTCTCCCGACGCCCAAATTGGCGATCGGGAGACACTTGATGATCCGCCCCATAGCACGACTGACTGTGACCCTTCTGTTGTTCGCCGGCTGCGCGACGCAGACGATGCCGCCTAAAGCATCGCCCCTGCCGGAACCGAACAAGGAGCCAGTGGTCATTACCGAATCCCCTTCCGTCGCAAAAGAAACCACGCCCATTGAACCACCTGCCGAGGCAACGGCCCAGGCCCCCGATGCGCCTGCCGAGTCGCCCAAGCGCGACGAGTACGCGATCGGATTGAAGAATTTTATTGGTGACGAGACCTACACCGGCGGCGCGTCCATGTTCGTCTTTTGGGATCTGCATAAGCCGGCCGTCGAGTCCGCCTCGCGCCGATTGAAAGAAAAATTCTACCTGTCTTACTCGCCTGATGGCGGAAAGACCTGGCGCGGCAAGCAGGAGATCCCGCTGGATGCCAAACGCCATCTGTGGCGTCTGCCCACCAGCGACGGCGCCCAGTACCGTGTCAAGATCTATATCGAGCGCGACGGAAAGGTCGTTGCTTCGACGCAGTCCAAGGGCAACTTCGCCATCTCCACCGCCGTGGCCCGACCGAAACTCGACGTGGTACCCACCACACGAACCGGCACCGTGCAGATCACCTACACCGGCGAAACAGCGCCCGGGGCGGCCACCTTCATCCGGCCCGACGGCACGTCTGGAGCCCACGACCCGGTGGAAGCGATCCTGTGGTTCACCACCGATCAGGGGCAGAGTTGGCAGAAGTATCAGTCCTACGCGGCCGACGGCACGAAGATTACCTTTAGTGGCGAAGACGGACCGTACGGCTTGTACATGACTCTGGTGGACGACGACGGGCTGACCTCGCCGGTCCCCGTGACCGGGACCGAGCCCATGACCAAGCTGTTGATCGACACCACCGAACCTCAGGTGGAACTAACCGCGAAGATGGGCGAAGGCGACACGCCCAGCCTGATGATCGATTGGAAAGTGCAAGAGAAAAACCTGGCCCGTAAACCGGTGACTCTGTTCGTATCCAAAGACAACGGCAAAAGCTGGAAGGTCGCCGAGCGAGACATCGAGCACACCGGCCATCACAAGCTGGCGGTGGACGCGGCGGACATAGCCTACCGCGTGGCGATCGCAGTGAAGGACCAGGCCGGCAACATCACGCGCCGAGAG
>JAJDCN010000064.1 GCA_029260815.1 Planctomycetota bacterium | reverse complement strand
ATCCGAAGAACGAGTACAAGCGGGAAGGGTTTGAAGAGTTTGCCAAGATGATGACCGCCATCGCCAACGAGGTGGCCGACCTGATGTTCAAGGTCACCGCCCAACAGGCACCCAAGGGCGATCTGTCGGGGCGCGCGCCGGTGGGCACGGAGGTGCACGCGCAATACGACGCCTACGCGGCAACAGAAGACACCGATCGGTCCGCCGGCGGGGCGCATTCCGGCGAGAAGGTCCAACCAATCCGACGTTCGGAAACGAAGGTGGGGCGCAACGACCCGTGTCCCTGCGGGAGCGGGAAGAAGTACAAAGCCTGCTGCGGGAGATAAGCGTGGGGATTCTTCTGGACGCAGTCTACGCCGTCGGCCTGGCGGCTGCATCACCGGTGATCGCATATAACATGGTCACCCGTCCGCGCTGGCGGGCGGGCTTCTCCCAGCGATTGGGCCAAGTGCCGTTGCGGGAATCGGATCGTCGTTGCATCTGGATTCACACGGCCTCGGTGGGGGAGGTGCTGGCGGTTCGCGCGCTCCTGACCGCTCTGGAAGCGGCTCTGCCAGAGGTGGAATTCGTGCTTTCCACCACCAGTGTGGAGGGCCACCGGACGGCGCGCGAAAAGCTGGACCGCGAGGCATTTTATTTCCCCATCGATTTCGGACCCTCGGTGCGAAGCGCCCTGGACCGGGTGCGCCCCGACGCGGTGTTGCTGGTGGAGCGGGAGGTCTGGCCCAATTTTGTCGCCACCGCCCACGCCCGCGGCGTACCGGTGATAATGGTCAACGGTATCGTTTCTGAGTCCTTCCTGCGCCGTTTTCGCGCCATGAAGCGTTTTGGTCTGGACCCCCTGGGCAAGCTGGCGCACTTCGCCGTCCAGAGCGAAACCTATGGCGCCCGACTGGAATCGCTCGGTGTGGAGGACGCGCGCGTGACGGTCACCGGAAGCATCAAGTACGACAACCTACCCGCCACGCCGGACGCCGCAGTCCAGCAGAAGTTGCGCACCCTGCTGGGGGTGACGCCGGACCACTGGTTGTTCGTGGCGGGCTCCACTCGTGAGACCGAAGAGGAAACGGTGGTGCGCGCCTTTGCTGCGGTGTGCGACGAACTGCCCAATCTGCGCCTGGTGCTGGTACCACGCCACATCCGTCGCCGGGAAGAGATCGCCGGCATCGTGCGCAAGCAGGGCTTCAAGCCCGTCTTCAAGACCGCACTGGATGCGGGCGCGGATGCGGTATCCGTAGACAACGAAACGGTGGTGATTGTGGACACCTTCGGCGAGTTAGAGGGCTTGTATTCCATCGCCTCGGCGGTGTTCGTGGGCGGCACGTTGACGCCGGAGTCCGGCGGGCACAACTTCCTGGAGCCGGCGGCCTTTGGCAAGCCGATTTTTATTGGCCCGCACGTGCGTAATTTCCGGGATGCGGCGGATCATTTTCTTGAAAAAGGGGCTCTGTGTATGGTAGAATGCTCGGTTTCCATGTCCGCCGCGATGCGGGATCTGGGGACCGACGCGTCGCAGGCGGGGGCCATGGGAGCTGGAGCCGCGGGCATCGTGAAAGGCCACCGCGGGGCGACGGGCCGCACCGTCCAATTGATTCAAGACGTCCTCGGATTCAAAAAGAGCAAGGAGTTGCACGCATGAAGGGCAAACATTTCTTCACGTCCGAAGCGGTCGGCATGGGCCATCCGGACAAGGTTTCCGACCAGGTCTCCGACGCCATCCTCGACGCGTTCATCGCGCAGGATCCGAATTCTCGCGTGGCCGTGGAGACGCTGGTGACCACTGGCATCGTCGTCACCGCTGGCGAGGTGACCTCCACCGGACACATCGAAGTGGCCGACGTGGTACGCGAAATGGTCAAAGAGATCGGCTATAACGACCCGGAGATGGGCTTCGACTACCGCTCCTGCGGCGTGGTAAATCTGATCCATGGACAGTCGCCCGATATTTCTCAGGGTGTGACCGAGGGCCTGGGTCTGCACGCGGAGCAAGGTGCGGGCGATCAAGGGATCATGTTCGGCTACGCGTGCACGGAGACGGAACAGCTGATGCCTTTGCCCATCACGCTGTCCCACCAACTGATGCAGGCGCTCAACCAGCTTCGCGCCTCCGGCGAGATTCCCTACCTGCGGCCCGATGCCAAAAGCCAGGTGACGGTGGAATACGACGGCGATACCCCGGTCCGTGTGGACACGGTCGTGATCTCCACCCAGCACGCGCCAGAAGCGACCCACGAGAAGATTACCGGGGACATCACCGAGAAGCTGATCCGCAAGATCATCCCCGCCGACTACGTCAAGGGTGACCTGAGGATCCACGTGAACCCCACCGGCCGATTCGTGGTCGGCGGGCCCCACGGCGACTCCGGCGTGACCGGGCGCAAGATCATCGTAGACACCTACGGCGGTAAAGGCTCCCACGGCGGCGGGGCCTTCAGCGGCAAAGACCCCTCCAAGGTGGATCGCTCCGGCACCTACTTCGCGCGGTACATTGCGAAGAACCTCGTGGCCGCGGGCATCGCGAGCTCTTGCGAGGTGCAGTTGGCCTACGCCATCGGCGTGGCCGATCCGGTCTCGGTTCTGGTCGACACCAATGATTCAGGCAAACTGGAAGACGAAAAAATCGCCACGATTGTGCGAGAGCATTTCGACATGCGCCCGCGGGCCATGATCCAGAAGCTGAACCTGCTGCGGCCCATCTATCGGGAGACCGCCAAGCACGGACACTTCGGGCACACCGGCGACGGGTTTACTTGGGAACGGACCGACATGGCCGATGCGTTGCGAAAAGCGGCAGGTCTGTAAGCGACAATCACAACAAGGAGAATTTTGATGACGGAAATTGTATCCGATATTCGGGACGCCTCTCTGGCAGACGCCGGGAAGCGCCGTATCGAGTGGGCTGACAACGACATGCCGGTTCTGCGACGGATCCGTGAGCGGTTTGAAAAGGAAAAGCCCATGGCGGGCAAGAAAATGTCTGCGTGCCTGCACGTGACAGCCGAGACGGCCAATCTGGCGCGGGCTCTGGCGGCGGGCGGAGCAGACTTGTACTTGTGCGCCTCCAACCCGTTGTCGACCCAGGATGACGTGGCCGCGGCCCTGTCGGTCCACTACGGCATCAAGGTTGGCGCGATCACCGGCGAAGATCACGACACCTACTACAAGCACATTCACGCGGCGATTCAGCACGGCCCGGTCGTCACCATGGACGACGGAGCGGACTTGGTCTCCACGATCCACTCGGAGTATCCCCAGATGGTGGGCGAGATCGTGGCGAGCATGGAGGAGACCACCACCGGCGTGATCCGCTTGAAGGCGATGGAACGCGACGGGGCGCTCAAGTTCCCGGTTATCGCTGTGAACGACGCGGACACCAAGCACCTATTCGACAACCGCTACGGCACAGGCCAGTCCACTGTGGACGGCATTATCCGCGCCTCGGACATTCTATTCGCGGGCAAGAAGGTGGTCGTGGCCGGCTATGGTTGGTGCGGCCGCGGGTTCGCCAACCGGGCCAAGGGCCTGGGCTCGCAGGTGATCGTCACGGAAGTGGACCCGATCCGCGCGCTGGAGGCGGCCTTGGACGGCGTCGAAGTGATGCCCATGGATGAAGCGGCCAAAGTAGGCGATCTGTTCTGTACGTTGACTGGTGACAAGCACGTGATCGCCAAACACCACTTCCCGCTGATGAAGGACGGTGCGCTGGTCTGCAACTCCGGCCACTTCAACGTGGAGATCGACATCGAGTCCCTGGAGGCTATGGCCAAGCAGAAGAACGCCGGCGTCCGGAACTTCGTGGACGAGTACGTGCTCGACGATGGCAAGCGGATCTTCCTGCTGGGCGAGGGACGGTTGATCAACCTGACCGCCGCGGAAGGGCATCCGGCCTGCGTGATGGACATGTCCTTCGCGACCCAGGCCCTGGCCAGTGAGCACGCCCTCAAGAACGCAGGAAGCTTCAAGGCGAAGGTCTATGAGGTGCCCAAGGATATCGACGAGTGGGTGGCCAGGCTAAAGCTGGAAACCATGGGGGTCGCCATCGATACCCTGACGGAGGAGCAGGCCAAGTACCTCAGTTCCTGGACGGAGGGTACTTAAGGTTCTTTATCTCCCTTCCGATGGGACGGCGGATACGCAAGAGGGCAGGCTGCAGAGCCTGCCCTCTTTTCATACTTGACAGTGCGCCCGGTCCGGGCGTATACTATAGGTTAGGTATGTTTTACCATTAAAACTCTGGTCTCTGAAAGGAGGTGATGAAGAATGAGACAACAGAAAACGAGCAGCGGCTTTACGCTCGTGGAACTCCTCGTCGTAATATCTATTATTGGCGTATTGGCAGCAGTACTCCTGCCCGCTATTCTTGACGTTGGGGACGAAGCGGACGTAACTGCTTGCAGTGCAAGTGTCAAGAACCTGACCACCTGGCTGAGCCAGTACAAGAACAGGTACGGCCGGTACCCGCAAGAGGATGGCGCGGCGTTTATTACGCACCTCTTCTTTGTCGATATCGCCCAGAAAGCTGAGATATTGAAGTGTCCTGGCTCCGGAGCGGAGAATGATAGGACGCCCGATATCAATGTGCTTCGCCCGCATATCGATTCGCTCGCAAGGCGAGAGGCGTACGACGAACGGCGGCAAGAATGGGACCCTGACGAAATCAGTTATACGGGCCCCTACAACGCCGATCCGGACGACGGAGCGGATGAACCTGAAGGTGGTGAACGTTGGCGATTGGACCATCTGGCAAGCCCTTCGGTGGAGGAACGCGAGATTGCCAGGGACGAAAAGTACCCGGTGAAATCGCCTGGAAGCCTTCCACTGGTCGCCGATGACGATGAAGCAAAACGTAATCACGATGCGGGCTTCAACATCGGATTCGCCGATCTGCACGTGGAGTTCATTGAAATCTGGGAAGACGACAAGTTCCCCTTCGCCGCACTGGTCCGGGACTCCGGCTAAGTTCGCGAAGAGAACCATTTACCCCGAACCCCAAGGGCAGGCCATAGCGGCCTGCCCTTTTTTTGCTTGTACGGCGCGTGGGACTGGCTAGAATGTTGGTTATAAACTTTCCACACCGCAGGAGATGAATCATGAAGCGCCTCCCGATCCTGGACCCGACCCGGCTCAACGGTTTCGCCATCGTTGCCGTGCTCGGTATCCTCGCCGCCATCCTGCTCCCGGCCGTGCTCGACGTGGGTGAAGATGCGGATCTGACTGCCTGCCGGGCGAGGGGCAAGAACCTGATCACCTTGCTGAATCGGTACAAGGACAGGTACGGCCGGTACCCGCAAGAGGATGGCGCGGCATTTATTGCGCACACCTACTACGTCGATATGGCCCAGGAACCGTTGATGTTGAAATGTCCGGGAGCCGGAGCGGCGAACGACAGACCGCCGAATATCGAAAAACTTCGTCCTTTTATCGGCGCGATAGAAAGACGAGATAATTATGACGAACGGCCGCGAAAATGGGGCCCCAATCAGATCAGCTATACCGGTCCCTTCAATGCTGATCCGGATGATGGCGCGCTCAAGCCCGATGGCGGGGCTCGTTGGCGATTGGATCATCTAGAGAGCCCGTCAGTGGAGGAGCGTGAGCTCGCCAGAGACGAGAAGTACCCGGTGAAATCGTCTTCGTCCCTTCCGCTCGTCGCGGATGACGATGACAACCCGCGCAACCACGAGGGCGGTTACAACGTCGGCTTTGCAGACATGCATGTTGAGCTTCGGGAAGTCTGGGA
>JAJDCN010000063.1 GCA_029260815.1 Planctomycetota bacterium | reverse complement strand
GAGCAAACATCGTAGAGCGATCAAGGAGCATCGCGAGGCCGTTCGACTAGACACCAAGAACGCGGTTCACCGCTTCAACCTTGCCGATACACTCTGCTTGAAAGGTCGGCTTGACGAAGCGATCTCCGAGTACCGAAGAGGTCTGGCGATCGATCCCACCTTTGGCCCGGCCCATACTGCTCTTGGAGAGGCACTACACAGCCAAGGAAAATTGGATGCCGCTGTCACTGAATTCCAAGAAGCGCTGCGTATCGATGCGACGGACGCAATAGCCCGCCGCAACCTGGGTAATACACTCTTCTGGCAGGACAAGATCGACCAAGCCATTCACGAATTCCGCGAGGCGATCCGCTCGGACCCTATTTTCGCTTTCGCATACACGAGTCTCGCCGCTGCACTGTTGCACCAAGGCGAAGCTAGAGACGCTGCGGAGATAGCTCGCAAAGCGATCGAGCTGGAACCAAATGAGCGAGCGTATCACGCCACACTGGGCGACGCGTTGAGCAAACTCGGCAAGAAAAAAGAGGCTAGGCACGAGTACAAGATCGCCGATCCCTTTAAAATGCGCCGCCGCTTAGCCTTCGCTCTTGTAACGACCCTTCTATATGTAATAACTGCTGTGGTTGTTATCGCCGCATTCGTGTTTCTTTTTTCCTCGTCATTCCAAGAAGCTCTTTCTCGTCTCCTTGAGCATTAGCACGGATCAGGCTCAAACGCAGAGCGGGTTCACGAGCGCGATTCTTCTCTCACTCGGCCAGGGCGTCGTTGATGGTCTCGGCGCTGGTGGCGTTGGCGGGGAGGGCGGCAGCGAAGGCGTCGCGGAAGAAGGATTGGAGGGTGCCTTCTTCGGAACTGGTGGTGTCGAAGGTGAAGATGTCACCTACGGCGAAGTCGGCACCGGACGCGCTGATCGTAAACGATACGCCGCCGAGGGCCGAAGCATAAGCGACGCCGGTGGTGACGCGATCGGGCAGCAGGCCGTCGGTGGAGGCGTGGACTTCCCACAACTCGGCGCCTGTGGTGTCGGCGTTGACGCATTCCACGCGGAACGATTGGGTGCGGACCATCTGATCGACAGCGACCGCGCCCAGGGTGCCGCCGCCGATGTTGTCCGGATCGGCAACGGGCGTGGTGGCGCTTACGGCGTTGGCGTCCACACTCTGCGCGTCGGCGGTCATGCGGTCGGCCAGGTCGGCGATCACTTCCTCGACGGTGGTGAACGTGGAGGCGATTTCTTCCGTCACAACCCGCACAATATAGTCCGCTGCGCTGGCGACCTCCGCATCGAACCAGGAGACGAGGGTCTGGCGAATGGCCGTGTCGGTCTGCGCCAATCGCTCGAACAACCGATTGTGAGCCGCGGTGCGAAACGGCGGGATGATTGTGATGTCCATGTCGTCCGCCGAGTACGTCAACGTCACCGTTCCGGAAAGGCCCGAGCTGTTTTGCGCGGATAGGATGACCGAAACCGTCCCCGTATCCGGCGCGGTGCCTTGAGCCACTAGGTCGCCGGCCAACTTGGCCGCGGCCTTGTAGAGCGCGACGGTGGCGGTCCCCGCCGCAGCGGTCAGGCTGACGTGGAGTTTCCCCTCGCCGTCGGTATTGCCGCCGGGCGTGGCACCGCTCAGCCGCCAGGCGGTCAGCTGTCCCCCACCGTCGCCGGCGATTTCGTAGCGCCCGTTGGCCGACTCCGCCGCCTTGAGCGCCGCCTCGGCGTCGATCGCGTCGGCAAACGCGCCCCGGTAGCGGTTGGCCGCGCGGACAATCAGCCCCAGGTCGCCGAAAAGTTTTTGGTAATTGATAGCCATGAAGTCTCCTTATGCCAGTGCGTCGTTGACGGCTTCGATGTCAATCGGCGTGAAGGAAAAGCCCGTCGAGGCGCTGCCCAGCGTGACACCGGCGATGTCTAGCAGCTCCACGATTGCCAGTTCGCCGGTGCGGTTGTAGCGCTCCACCCAGTCAGACTTATCATGGGGCGCACCGGCGGCGAATAGGTCCACCAACACCCAGTAGGTGGCGATGTCGAGTTGGAACTCGGCGCCGCGAACCCACAGGTCCGCCTGCGCCTTGCCCACGCCACGGGTGCGCAGCGCGGCCAGGATCGTGTCGTAGGCCTGTGCATTGCGTCGCGCCACCAGTACGTGGTCGGCCACGCCCAACGGCTCGCGGTTGTCCGCGGCAATCTTTTCGATCCGCGCGATCAGTTCGGTATCGGTTGCAAAGCTCATTGTTTGACTCCTGAACAATCACAGTCATCCAGAGCCTCTCTCTGTCATTCTGAACGCAGTGAAGAATCTAGTTTGCAAGCCTTTACCGTATGCAAACCAGATCCTTCGCTGTCGCTCAGGATGACAAGGAAGAGGCGCTCAGGATGACGGAAGTAAACATCTCAATGACAGAGGACGCTGCTTACGCGGTAGCGCAGCGAGCGAATTGCTTGATCTCGCCGATGATGCCGCCGAAGCGACCGAATCCACTGACGACCTCGGAGTAGCTCAACACGTCGAGCTGGCTGAGGATCGTCAGGTTCATGCGGTTGCCGCCGGTGGCCTTCTGCTTGGGCAGCGCGACGTAATAGCTCGTCGCGTCGGCCAGGTTCGTGGTGAACATGGGCGTCACGGCGAAGGCGACTTGCCCGGCAGCCTCGGAGAAGCGGAAGGCGGTGTCCACGGCGCGCAGGATACGTGCCTTGAGCGCAACGGGCGCGACGATGACGAACTGCGAATTCGCCGTCACGCCGACGCCCGCGGTTTTGAGCAGATTCAGGATCTGCGTGCAGGCCGTGTTGATCGTCGCGATGTCGCGGTCTAGCTCGGTGTTGCCCACGCCGCCTTGCCAGGTGACGTCGTGGGTGGTCGGCAGCGCTTCGATCAGGCCGTAGAAGGCAGTCGCCTTGTTCGAAAACCACTTGCGGCGGAACTCCAAGGCCGCGTCTTCGATGGTCCAGAACTCTTCGTCGTCGAACCACTTGCGCGACCAGCCGATGGCGCCGCCGTACATGTCGAACTTCACTTCTGCGTCGGTGCCGATCACCTTAAAGACTTTGGCCTTCTGGCCCGCCTTCATCTTGGCAAAGGTCAGGCCGCTGGACACATCGCGGATCTTGAACCCGTCGCGGGGGATCGTGGTGAAGTCGCGGATGTTAAACACCTGCTCGTAGCCCACGTCGATCTCGTCGATACCCACGTGGAACTTTTCCATCACATCCTTGGCTTCCGCCGGAAAATCCGACGTCGTGGTGAACTCGCGCACACCGGCGTGGACCAGCTTGCGCCCGACCTTCTCCGGCCCTTGCAGGAAGTGGTTGACCGCGCCGTAGAACTTCGCGACCCCGTCGGCCGAATGCAGGTCGATCTTTTTGTAATCGGAAAATATCAATCCCATCTCACGTTGCTCCTTCAATCGGGTGTTCTTTGTTACAGGTAGCTCATCGGATCGAAGTCGATCTCGATGGTCGTGTCGCCGTCGGCGGCGGCCACGGTCGCGATGCCCACCAACGTATTGGCGGTGGCGGTACTGGTGATGTCCTTGTTGGTCGCGTCGTAATACACCTTGTCACCCGCGGCGATGGCGCCGGTGCCGGTGGCCTTGGGTAGGACGATCTTTTCGGCTTGGTAGATCACCACACCGGGATCGTTGGCCGCGGTGTCTTCCACCACAGCGCCAAAGATATCGCCCAGCGCCACAATGTCGCCGGCGCTGACCGCCGAGCCACCGTTGGTGATGTCCACCGTCTTGGCGTGTTCCAAGGATGTACGTAAATCAAGTCCCATAGGTTCAACCTCCGTTGATGGGTTTCATAATGAATCGAAGAAATATTGTTGATACACTCAGGCGCCACAGCTCTCCGCAAGGTCATCCTGAACGGAGCTTTGCGGAGTGAAGGATCTGGTAACAAGCAAGGAGGGGTGTCCGTGCACGAGTACTGCGTTTATATCATGACGAACCCTTCTCGTACTTTGTACACAGGTGTTACAAACAACTTGGAGCGGCGTGTGTATGAACACAAGAAAAAGCTTACCTCAGGCTTCACCGAAAAGTACAACATCGATCAATTGGTGTATTATGAAGTATTTCCCGATGCACCCTCTGCAATCTCCCGAGAGAAACAGATAAAAGGCTGGAAGCGAGCCAAGAAGCTCGACATGATTGAAGCAGAAAATCCGGGTTGGCACGATTTGTCTGCGGACTGGTATAGCGAGCAAGATTCTTCATAGACAAACCACGTTTTCTATCCTACGCGCCACTTCCGAGTTACCCTTGATTCATTCCTCTGTCATCCTGAGCGCCTTTTCCTTGTCATTCTGAGCAAAGCGAAGAATCTAGTCCGCGAACCTTCATCGCTTGCGAGCCAGATCCTTCACTGCGTTCAGGATGACGCGAAACTTTATTCAACGCGATTGAGTGTACGCGCTGCGCGATTATCGCTTGAGAAGCTCTGGCCCCTGTTGATGAATGATCGTATTGCGGGGCTCTGCCGCCCCCTGCGTGAGCCACGGCCGTGGCTCTCTTCGGGGTTGCCTATTTTGGAATCAAGTCGTTGGTGTCGGGGCTGTTGAAGTCTGCGCGGCCGGGCGCCTCGGGTGGCGCGACGGACGCGTTGGCGGCGCCGGCGCCAACGATGATGCCGTGACGACGTACCCGCTCCAGCTCCGCGACGACCGCACCATCGGCGGCGGCTTGGTCCGGCTCGCCCGGCGGCAGCGGGATCGTCTCGGCCAGGAAAGCCACCA
>JAJDCN010000062.1 GCA_029260815.1 Planctomycetota bacterium | reverse complement strand
GACAGATCCAGCGCCGTCACCGCGTAACCAAGCCGGGCCAGGCCGATCGCCTGGGTGCCGATCCCGCAGGCCACGTCGAGAACCGTTGACACTTTCCTTTGGGAAGTCGTCTCGATCAGCTCGCGCAAGCCCCGCGCCTGGCGCTCCATGGCTGCGTCCCAATCATCATAAATAAGGTGGTAGTAGGGGGCCAGCCGGTCGTAGAATTCCTGTACGCCCATAAGGGCATTATCCGAACAGAGCACGCCCGAGGCAAGCGATTAGTAGCAGAACTTTTTTTGCCGCTCCAGGGGGACTTCATCCTCCTCCCACAACAGCCAGGACCGAACGGTCTGCCAGCAGCCTTTGCATAGATAATGGACCGTGTCGTCGATTTTGAGAAATTGGTGGGTGGGAATGTATTCCTTTTGATCGCAGCGCTTGCAGCCTTGAAGTTCCATGTCCGTCTCCTGATCGGTGTGTCAACCATGGGCCAGGCCCTTCAACATTATCGGACCTGTTGGCTCGACCCTTTAGCAATCCCGGGTGATTTGGCTTGCGGTGGGATCGAGAGAGATTATAATGGAGCTTTGGGATTCGTGAGGTAACATGAAGGTTGGCAAGGAGTTGAGAATTACCCGTTCGCAGGACTTCGGGGCGGTTTACAAAAAGGGCTCGCGTCTGCGAAACAACATCCTGCTGATGATCGCCTATCCCAATGCCCTTGGGCACCCGCGTTTGGGTGTCTCGGTCAGCAAGAAACACGGTGGGGCGGTTCGACGCAACCGGCTCAAGCGTTTGATTCGCGAGTCGTTTCGGCT
The DNA here is from genome assembly GCA_029260815.1 of Planctomycetota bacterium. GTDB lineage: Bacteria > Planctomycetota > B129-G9 > JAJDCN01 > JAJDCN01 > JAJDCN01. Next base: position 3,870 of record JAJDCN010000062.1, on the reverse strand, counting down.
GTCGGTTGCTGACTGGCCGGTGGGCTTGGACCTTATCGTCATGCCCCAGCGCGACGCCCGGATTGTCGGGCTAACCGACGTTTTGGATCCCATGCGATCTTTGCTGGAAAAGGCGGGCCGAAAATTCGAGCACTCCCATGAAATCATTCATGATCATCCTGATTAAGCTCTATCGGGCCGTGCTGTCTCCGATACTGCCTCGCGCCTGTCGCTACGAGCCGACCTGCTCGCAGTACATGATCGACGCCATCGGTGCCTTCGGGCCCATCAAGGGCGGGGCCAAAGGCGCATGGCGCATTATTCGTTGCAACCCGTTCGGCGGACACGGCTACGATCCAGCCGTCCCCGCCAAGCCAACCGCACAGAAGGAGCCTCATGGCTGACCGTGTCATCAAGATTGCCGGCGCCGGACCCTCCGGCCTCGCCGCGGCAATCGCCCTGAGCAAGGCCGGGAAAAGCGTACAAGTCTTCGAGCGGGCGAAGCAGGTGGGCTCAAAATTCATCAATGGGTTGCAAATTCTCGAGAACTACAGCTCCCGGGGCGACGTGCTTGAGTTGGTCCGCTCTTTCGGCGTGGAAACCGATTTCGTTTTGGCCCCGGCCGCGGAGGTCGACTTTTACGACAAGCGCCTACGCCGGTACCGGGCGCGGTGCGCCCAGCCTTACGCCTATTTCGTCAAGCGCGGTCCCGGACCCGACACCCTGGACACAAGCCTTCTGAATCAGGCCCGCACCGCCGGCGCCGAGGTTGTGTTTGAAAGCCCCGTCCAACCCCAGGACGTGGATATCTTGGCGACCGGTCCTCGCACGGCCGACGGCGTGGCGCGAGAGATTATCTTCAAGACCGATCTGGCCGATTGCAACCGGGTGATCCTTGATCGCGCAATCACCGAAACGGGCTTTGCTTATCTGTTCGTTATCAACGGGCAGGCCACCCTGGGGCTGGCTCTGGTCAGCGATTTCCCTTCTCTGGGCGAGCGCGTGGAAAAGGTGCTCGCGAAGTTCCAGGAAATCGAGCCGTTTGCCGTTGACGCCCCCGTCACCAAGTCGACCCATGTCAATTTCTTCTTCCGATCCCATCCCGCGCGCGCCAATGGTTCTCCCATCGCCGTGGGCGAGGCGGCGGGTTTTCAAGACCTGCTTTGGGGAATCGGCATCCGACGAAGTCTTACCAGCGGATGGCTCGCGTCCCAAGCGCTCTTGGGGCGCGCGGACTACCGGAGCTCCACCCGCGGCCAGATCGAACGGTACATGAACGCCAGCATCGTCAACCGGCTGGTCCTGGAGGTGTGTGCGCGCACGGGGTTCCGACCCATGCTCTGGGTGGCGTCGCGATTTGACTTTCGGAAGTTCGGCTTGATCCTGACCCGGCCGGGTCTGTTGAAATCGATTCTGGCCGGCGCCATCAAATGGATCTGGAAGAACCGGTCGGGCTGTAAACACGGTCCTGATTGCACCTGGTGCAGAGCGAGCTAATAACCGGCGTGGAAAACACAACGATCTCTCAACTTGAACAACTTCGCACCCCAGGCGGGAAACGCATCAGCGTCCGCGAAGCCTACGCCGTCTGTAAACGAATCACCCGCGATCAGGGGCCGAATTTTTCCGTGGGATTTATTTTTCTGCCTCGCGCGAAGCAAGATGCGATTCACGCGATCTATTCTTTCTGCCGAATCGCCGACGATATCGTGGACGAGTCGACTGCGGACAACCGCGGTGAGCTGTTGGCCTGGTGGCTGGAGGAGCTGGACCGCTGCTTCGCCGGGCACCCGACCCACCCGGTGAGCGTGGCCCTGGCCGACGCGGCCGAGCGCTACCCGATTCCCCAGTGGCCCCTGCGCGGACTCATCGACGGATGCCAAGACGATCTCGTGAAACACCGCTATGAAACCTTCGACGCCCTGCTGGGCTATTGCGATAAGGTGGCGACCACCATCAGCGTCCTGTCCCTGAGCGTATTCGGCGCGGCAACGAAGGAGGCGTTTGACCACGGCAAGGCGTTGAGCACGGCCCTGCAGTTGTCGAACATTATCCGCGATGTGGGAGACGACGTGGATCGCGGACGTATTTACATCCCACAAGATGAGCTGACCCGGTTTGGTTGCACCGAAGAGGACATCTTACAGAAGAAACAGACCAAGGCGTTCATGGAGTTGATGGCCTTTCAGTTAGATCGGACGCTGGACTATTTTGACCGGGCGTATCCGGTGGTTTCCATGGTCGATGTAGACGCGCGGCGGGCGGTGCACTTGATGGGTTCGGTCTATTGCGCGATTCTGGCAAAAATTCGGAGCAGCGGCTTCCAGGTGTTTGGGCCGGAAGCGCAACTGTCCCTGCCGGAGAAGCTGCAGGTCATCGCCCGCTCCTTCGGGTTGTTGGGCAAGGGGTTCCGGCGTGGATAACTTCGGCACCTATTGCATCCAATGCGGCGAACGGCTGCAAGACCTCATGGAGGGCTCTCAGCGCCGCCAGATCTGTTACGCCTGCGGATGGATTAACTATCTCAATCCGATCCCGGCCGCGGGCGCCCTTATTGTCGAGAGCGGCCGGATCCTTTTGGTCCGTCGCGGCGTGGAGCCCCGAGTGGGATACTGGTGCCTCCCGTCGGGCTTCGAAGAATACGACGAGTCTCCGGAGGATACTGCGATCCGCGAGGTGCGAGAAGAAACCGGACTGACGGTACGACTCGGGCCTATCTTCGACGTGGCCTATATCGAAGATGATCCGCGCAAGAAATGCCTCCTCATTATTTTCGAAGTGGAAGCCTTCGAGGGTGAGCCGGTGGCGGGAGACGACGTGACGGCCTGCGCGTTCTTCCCACTCGATGCCTTGCCCGAGGACATCGCATTTTCCAAACACCGGGCCATGATTGAGCGCTACCGCGACCGAGTGCAGCGCACGGGCGGTTGAACGCCATGCGGAACGTCAAAATCATCGTGGAATATGACGGTACCCGGTACGCCGGCTGGCAACGACAGAAATCCGACGCAACCATCCAGCAGCAGATCGAACAGGCCGTGTGCGCCATCACCAGCGTCGAGCGGGCCACGGTCCACGGCTCCGGCCGGACCGACGCGGGCGTGCACGCCATCGGCCAGGTCGCCAACTTTCATACCGAATCCGCCATTCCGATCGGATCCTTTCCACCCGCCTTGAATACCCATTTGCCCGAGGACATTGTTGTGACGGACGCTGCCGAAATGGATGCCGAGTTTCACGCACGCTTTTCGGCCGTCTCCAAACGCTACCGCTACACGATTGCGCGACGGCGCCATCCGTCGCCTGTGGAGCGGCTGTATACCCTGTGCGTTCCGGATCGTCTGGACCTGCAGGCCATGACCGCCGCGGCCGCGGTTCTGGTGGGAGAGCATGACTTCTCGGCCTTTGCGTCGAAGTCCGCCGAAGACCAAAACAACGTGCGGCAGATACAGGCGCTCGATCTGATTGAGGAGGACCCTCATCTGTTGATCGACGTCCGAGCCAATGGCTTTCTCTACAACATGGTTCGGACGATCGCCGGGACCCTGCTGGAGGTTGGACGCGGAAAGGTCGCCGCGGCGCGCGTGGAGGAGATTTTGTCGTCCGGCGCGCGCGCCATGGCTGGACCCACCGCCCCGGCAAAGGGTCTATGCTTGATGGAGGTTGCCTACTGACATGGTGCCGCGACGGCTGAAGATCGTCAACGTGATTACGCGACTGATCCTCGGTGGTGCGCAGGAGGCGGTTCTGGATTCCACGGTAGGCCTGCGAGAGCGGGGCCATGACGTGACGCTGGTGACCGGTCCACCCATCGGTCCGGAGGGCGAACTGATTTCCCAGGCCAAAGAGCGGGGCGTCGAGCCGGTCATCTTCAGCGAACTGCGTCGCTCC
>JAJDCN010000061.1 GCA_029260815.1 Planctomycetota bacterium | reverse complement strand
CTGTACGCCGATCGCGGTTGGCAGGCGGACGCCGCCGCGTGGGAGGCCGTTGCCGCCGCCCCCACCTCGGACGAGGCCCTCGTGGGCAGGGTCGTCGCCGCGATTCATGGCCCGTGGCTCGACGCCTCTGCCCGCGCTTTTCAGAAGGCAATCGAGCGCGTGCCGCTTCCAACGCCCCTGGAACAGGGTGTGGTCGAGGCCGGTGACGACGGGTGTGTGCTCTTCACGGACGGGCTGCGCTACGACCTGGGTGAACGGCTAGCCGAGCGCCTTGAGGGGCGTGGCCTGACCGTCGTACTCGCCCGTAGGTGGGCGACGGTTCCGACTGTGACCGCCTCGGGCAAGCCCGCTGTGACGCCGGTCGCGGACCACGTTCGTGGCCAGGCTCTCGGTGCGGACTTCGCGCCCAAGCTGATGTCCAACGACAAGCCGGCCGACGCCAGGAACCTGCGGGCCGCGCTCACGGAGCGCGGCTACCAGATACTCGCCGTCGGCGACATCGAGGCGCCGATGAGTACACCCGCGAAGGGGTGGCTTGAGTTCGGGGACATCGACAAACTCGGACACAAGCTCGAAGGCCGGCTGCCCCGCCAGCTTGATGATGAGCTGGATCGTCTCGCCGAGCGTATCGCGGGGCTGCTAGACGCGGGTTGGCAGAGCGTGCGCGTGGTCACGGATCACGGTTGGCTGTTGCTGCCCGGCGGACTGCCGAAGGTGGACCTCCCCAAGCACCTGACGGAGTCGCGCTGGGCGCGCTGTGCGGTGCTCTCACCGGGCGCCGCTCCCGATGTGCTGCGCCACGCATGGAGCTGGAACGCGGCGGAGTCCTTTGCGCACGCACCGGGCATCGCCTGCTTCAACAAGTCGCCGGAGTACACCCATGGAGGCTTGAGCATTCAGGAGTGCCTGACCCCCGAGCTGTTCGTCGAGCGCACAGAGCGCGCCGCACGCACGACCACGGTCGCGTCCGTCACCTGGCGCGGCCTTCGTTGCTTCCTCGAAGTCAAGGGGGCGCGAGGGGGCATGCTCGCCGATCTGCGTCTGGGCGGGCCCACGGGCGAGTCCGTGGTCGCGAAGAAGAGCGCGAAGCCCGTGGATGAAGATGGCACGGTCAGCTTGGTGCTTGCCGACGACGAGCACGAGGGGAACGACCTTGTCCTGGTGCTGATCGACGAGAGCTGCCGGATCCTGGCCCAGCACCCGACGCGCGTAGGAGCGGACACATGAGCGTGAGCACGATCGAGATGGACGACCTGGACCGCGTCGCAGCGCAGGCCTTCGAGGGCTACCTCGTACGCAAGGACCTCGTGCGCCGCTACGCCCGCCAGTACCCCGTTCCCACCTATGTCGTCGAGTTCCTCCTGGGCCGCTACTGCGCGAGCACGGACGCCAGCGAGATCGAGGAGGGGCTGTCGATCGTGGAGAAGCAGCTCCAGGGGCGCACGGTGCGCACCGGCACCGAGGAGTTGTTCAAGTCCGCGGCCCGCGAGAAGGGGTCGGTACGCCTGATCGACATCGTCAAGGCCAAGCTGGACGCCAAGAACGACTGCTACGTGGCCGAACTGCCGAGCCTCGCGCTCAAGTGGGTCCAGATCCCCGACGCGCTCGTGAAGGAGAACGAGCGCATGCTGACCGATGGCTTCTATGCCGAGGTCACGCTGGAGTACGACGCACTCATCGCGCAGGAGAAGCACGGACGTCCCTTCCGGGTCGGCGCGCTCCGTCCCATCCAGATGTCGAAGCCCGACGTCTTGACCGTGTTCGCGAGGGGGAGGCAGGGCTTCACGACGGACGAGTGGAGGCGGTTCCTGATCCGCTCCGCGGGACTGGAGCCCGATGCGCTCGATGATCGCGCCCAGCGCGTGGTGTTGCTCCGCATGATCCCATTCGTTGAGCGCAACTACAACCTCGTTGAGCTCGGCCCCCGCGGCACGGGCAAGAGTCACATCTACCAACAGCTGTCGCCCTACTCGCACCTCATTTCAGGCGGCAAGGCAACGGTGGCGAAGATGTTCGTCAACAACGCATCGGGTCAACGCGGGCTCGTGTGCCAGTACGACGTCGTGTGCTTCGACGAGGTCACGGGCATCTCGTTCGACAGCAAGGACGGCGTCAACATCATGAAGGGCTACATGGAGTCCGGCGAGTTCAGCCGCGGCAAGGAGAGCATCCGCGCCGACGGGAGCCTCGTGATGGTGGGCAACTTCGACGTGGACGTCGAGCAGCAGCAGCGCATCGGCCATCTCTTGAGTCCGCTTCCCCCCGAGATGCGCGACGACACAGCGTTCCAGGACCGGATCCACGCGTTCGCGCCGGGTTGGGACTTCCCCAAACTCAACCCCGGCGACCACCTCACCGACCACTTTGGGCTCGTGAGCGACTTCCTGAGCGAGTCATGGAGCCACCTGCGCGACACCTCGCGGCTCAACGTCCTGCAGGATCGCGTGTTCTGGGGAGGCGCGCTGAGCGGGCGCGACATCAACGCAGCACAGAAGTCGGTCTCGGGCCTTCTCAAGCTGCTCTTCCCCGACCCCACGATGGCGGTTCCCGACGAGGACCTGGAGTGGATCGTTCGCGTCGCGCTGGAGTCGCGCCGCCGGGTGAAGGAGCAGCAGAAGCGCTGCCTGAAGTCCGAGTTCCGCAACACGCACTTCAGCTACACCCTCGGGGTGGACGGCGTTGAGCAGTTCGTGGCGACGCCGGAGCTTCACTCCGACGAGGCCATCGACAGCGACCCGCTGCCGCCCGGACAGGTCTGGGCGATCAGCCCCGGCGCCGGCGAGGCGGGACCGGGCCTCAACCGCATCGAGGTGACCGTCGGGCCCGGTAGCGGCGTGAAAATCCTCAACCACCCGCAGCCGCCGGCATTTCGGGAGAGCGTGCGCGTGGGCGAGCAGAACCTCTACACCCGAGCGAAGGAACTCGTTGGGAGCCGCGACCCCAGAGGCCACGAGTTCTCGATCCAGCTCCGACCCCTTGACGCAGACAAGTCCGGCATGGGGCTCGGCCTCCCCGCACTGATCGCACTCGTAGGCGGGCTGCTGGAGCGGAGTACGCGAGGGGGGACGATCATCGTTGGCCCTCTCAACCTCGGCGGATCGCTGGAACAGCTGCAGAACCCGGTCGCCATCGCAGAGCTCGCCGTGGACAAGCAGGCCTCGACCTTGCTCATGCCCGTCGCCGCCCGCCGCGCGCTCAACGACCTCCCGGACGACCTCTGGACCAAGCTCAACATCGAGTTCTACAGCGACCCGTCCGACGGCGTCTTCAAGGCGCTGTTGGAGTAGTCCGCCATGCACGACGACAGAGCCATCCGAACCTCGTCTCAGGACCTACTTGAGCGGGCTCCGTTCGCGGCAGACGTTGCCGGGCATCTGACCACCGGCACAGGCGAGGAGGGATGGGTCGCAGGACTCTATGCGAAGTGGGGCGAGGGGAAGTCCAGCGTACTGAACATGATTGCAGAGCGGCTTGAGGAAGATACTCAGGCTCTCGTATTGCGTTTCGAGCCATGGCAGTTCCGCTCCAGCGAGGATCTCCTGCCGCGCTTTCTTGGAGACCTTGCCGACTTGCTGCGGGGTCCCCACAACACGGGCCTTCGACAACTCGCGAAGGAGATCGAAGGATACGCCCAGCACCTGTCGGGGGAGCTCAGCTCATTGCCGTCTCCATTCGACACCATCGCCAATTTTCTACTCCGAGCTGGGCATCGGTGGCTCTATCCGCCTCTTGAGAAGCAGAAGGAGCAGATAGGAGCGCATCTGCGGCGCCTCAAGCGGCGCATCGTGATCCTGATCGACGACTTGGATCGGCTGAGCCCAGCCGAAGCATGCGAGATGCTCCGACTGGTCCGGCTCGTGGCGGACTTCCCGTATGTGCGGTACGTGCTCGCATTCGACGAGGAGATCGTGGCACACGGGCTCGAACAAGTGCTGCGGGTAGAGGACGGCAAGGCGTTCCTCGGAAAGATGGTACAGGTTTCGTTCATTCTCCCTCCCCCGCCCTCGATTGCTGTTCGCAGCTATGTTGTCGAGAGCGTGTACTCGGACATCCAGGGATTGGACCAGGCCGTAGACGAGGTCGAGCTGGGGAACACCTTGCGCGCTTGGAGCAACTTGGTCGCGGGGCTCGGCTTCACGCTGCGGGACGCAAAGCGGCTGCTGAATCTATACGCAGAGTACCCACGCAATGTGCTGGAAGAGCTCAATCCACTAGATCTCCTGTTGCTGGTGACACTCCGGTACCGCTGGCCCGGGCTCTATGCATGGCTCTCGGAGCGAAAGGGTGATTTGTACTGGATGACATCCCAATACAGGGATCAACAGCAGCGGAGGAAGGAGTCGCTCGAACCAGGATTTGAAGCAGCCGTGACCGATGTGCTTGGAACTGACACCGAGGCGGCTCACGACCTCCTAACGAGACTGGTCCCCCAGCTTGGCCCCCTCTGGGGAGCGTCCTGGTGGTCGTCTGGCTTCGAGGATGGCTGGCGCGCGAAGAAGCGGCTCTGTAGTTCCTCGTACTTCGACAGGTACTTCTGGTTTCGCGTGCCGCCGGGGGAGGTTCCCGATGCAGTCAGAGTGTCCCTGAGTGCATTCCTGTCTTCGCCCGAGGCCCGCCCCAGCCTCGCTGATCGAATCGGGGAGTTGCGAGACTCCTACGACGACGAGTCAGTACTCGACTCGCTGGAGCAGGTCGCTGGCGAACTGGACTCGGCTACGTCCGCAGCCCTCGTCGAGGCGATGGCCGCTCAGGCAGGTGGTCTTCCGGCACCTGCCGCAGAGTTCCGCCCGCTGACCATTCGAGCGCGATGGGTCTCGGCCATGGCACGACTACTCGTAGACGGCGTCCATGCCGATGCGCAGCTCTCGACGGCGGCTGCGTGCTTTGAGTCGATCCCTCTCAGCGCAGCGAACGACTTTCTTTACGAACTGCGGGGAATGCTCCACTACCGCAGCAAGGAGCTGGATGTGCGCCAAGCGGTACAGGCCCTCGTCCGCCGCATTCGCAATCAGGGAGTGACCTTGCTCGACACCCGTGAACTCGTGTCAGGGTCGTTGTGGATCAGCAAGACATACGGCGATGCATCAGGGCACGACACCTTGATGGCTCGTTTGATTGACACGCCTGAGAGTGCCGCTCGATTGGTCTCCGGCTACCTCGTTACGGCCACCTCGATGGAGTCTGGCGATCATCATCCGTCGGAACTTCGCCGGAACTCGTACGACGATCTCATCGAAAAAGTGGACCGTGCGGCCCTCCGTGGTGCGCTCGCGTCCGCGTACACCACGCCCGAGCACAGAGTCATGTGGCGCGAAGACTCAGACCTTGTCAGCTTCGCAGCCGAGAGCTTCTTGCACATGGACGACCTTGTGGAGGCGGACTCTGAGCAGCGAGCAGGCACCACGCCGGAGCAGCCAGCTGAGGGTGACACGGCCGGCCTGACCGACGACCACGACGGGGACCAGAATGACGAGTAGGAAGACAAGTTCCCGCAGGCGCTCCCTACCGGACGACCCCTTCGCAGTCGATTTGACCAATAGCCCGGCGGTGGTTATCCCCCAGCGAGAACGGTGTGGGAACCTGCAGCCTGGCCGGCACTTGGCGGAAGGTAGCGACTGATGCCGGCAGCAGGAGGGTCTGCGGCAATCTTCGGGTTCCTGTACCAGATCCTCGCCAATCTCTCGCGCGTCGCCGAAATCACTCTCTCTGGTTCGCTTCGCGGGGACGAGGTGCGAACAGCGCGGATGGTCTTGGAACCGCGCGGGGGAGGTGGCGATGCGCGATACTACTTTGGCGAAGATCGTATCGTGGAGCAGTACAAGACGCGGTCGCGCACCTGGTCAATCCGGTCTTTCTGCGATGACGTCCTACCGGATCTTCTGAGAGCGGCGGAACTCCCGGCCGAGCGTGCAACGAGGTTCATCTTCGTAACGAACGCCGACTTCGGGAACCTAGGTCCCATACAAGCATTCGTTCAACGGCTGAAGGCCATGCCCGATGAGTCCGACCCCGCGACGGCACTCGACGACTTGATCGAAAGGCGCTACGGACGCGGCCTTCTCCTGACAGATCGCGGCCTGTTCAAGTGGATCGAAGAGGGGACCGCGCCGGGCGGCGACGACGAGGAACCCGTGGAGAGTTCGGACGCAGACGAGCATCGGCGGCGCCTCGTCGAGTGTGTCCCCAACCTGGAATTCAGGACCGGCGTTAGCGTGGAGCACTTCGAGCAGCAGGTGGACGAATTCCTTCGCCGCCGCGTGGACGCGGCCGAGAGCGTGCGGGCCAAGAGAGATGAACTCTGCACGATTCTGATGCGGCGGGTGCGAACGGATGAGTCTCGGCTGACTCCGGCGGATCTTCTCCAAGAGGCCGGCATCGTCGCCAGGGATCTAGCCGACAGCAACGGGATCTTGCGGCGCTGCTCGGAGCAGCTTGACGTGCAACTCGCGTGGATTCAGTACGACGCTGCGTTGGATGTCCGGGATCCGCCGAAGCTGACGTCGCGCGCCACGATCGCGTCCGGTTCCAGCGGCACTGGAAAGACTTGGACGCTCGCGGCGCAGGCACTGCGACTTGTGCGTAGCGGGCTCCGCTGCGTCCTATTGCGGAGCTCAGGAGACGGCGAACGTGACCTTGATGCGGCGGGCGCAGAGATTTGGAATGAGTGGCTTGGACATACTGCTCCCACTACCTTCGGCGCACTTGCCGAGTACGTTCGTCCGACCTGGCGTACGATTGGCGAGGAACCGTGGCTCACCATTCTCGTCGATGATGTCCAATCGATTGAGGCGGCTCGCCAGCTCCTGCGTGCGTGCTTTCGTCACGCCGGCCTTCACTTGGTACTAGCGGCGGCGCCGGAGATCACCGAGGCGCTCGCGCGTGACGCACCACACGCGCCCGTAGTTGTTCCAGTCGGCAGCTTCACCATCCCTGAGGCGCGCCGGTACTTCCATCTGAGGGGGCGCGCTTGGGAGGATCTTCCGAGCGACGTGCGAACGTTAGTACAGCGACCGATCCTCGCGCAGCTCTATTTCGATTCTGATCCCGGAGCGGGTTGGCACCCGAGATCCGAGTACGAGATCCTTGAACGTGCATGGCGTCGGTGCCGGGAAGCACGAGAGCAGGTGGACCACCCGGGCGACAGCGTTGTGCTTCGGCGACTGGCGACAATGCTCATTGCAGACCCTCCCTCGACATACCCATGGACCCTCGGCGTCGCTCAGCAGGCAGGACTTGACGACGGTGTCCTGAGACGGCTGGAACGGGTCGGATGGCTCCGGAGAAGAGACGGAGATCGGATCGAAGCGACTCACCGGCGACTACTGGCATGGATGGTCGCAGAGGCGCTCGACGACGCGCGCGCAAGCAGGACGATGGCGCTCTCGGAAGTCGCGGAGGTCACGGGCGAATTGGCGCAGCACAGAGGACGGGGCGAGAGTCACGGGCTCGATTACGTGCCGCTCGACCTCCTTTGGATTGCGACGGGGGAGGACCGCGCGGGCGCTGACGACGTCGTCCAGATAGTCGAGAAGCTAGAGGAGGTCGGAGCTCACCAGGGGTTCTTGCGAGACCTGTATCGTCGCCACCTGCCCTCCCTGGGACCACGCATCGCAGGCAGCCTCCAACTGCGTCTTGAGCGGACATCCACGGGGGAGCCGGAGGACGAGTATGTGAGGATGCTTGTCGCCGACGCTCTCTCGCTGGTCGCACAGTGGCATCCGGATGACGTGCGTCCGCTCATCAATCGCCTACTCTCGTCGCCACACTACGAAACTCGGGCGATTGGCGTTCGGCTCGTACGAGCCGCTCCGGCCGCGGAGTACTTGGATGCTGTTTGGACCCACCACAAGGGGGTCGTAGAGACACTGGGCGGGCCCCGCGAGGCACGAGACATTCGCGGCTACTCTTCGAGCGCTGCGGCGATGAGAAGTGCAGTTCGGCATTCGCCGGACTGGCTTCGGCATCGGATCTCTGACTCAGACCCTGAGCACGACCCTGTCCATGAACTCGTGTGGTTCCTCATGGCCTTGAGGGAGCCAGAGGCTCGGGCCATGTGGGCCGACCTCGCGGAGCAGCTGTTCCAAAAAGTACGGCCCGACAAGCCCCGCTGCTTGTGCGAGGCCATAGGGCGATTCGCCGACTCCACCTACGAGGCGTTCCTGCGCGAGCACATCGGCGGCGACATCGACGCGGCGAGCGCTTCAGCGTTCACTGCGCTGAGTGCGATTGATCCGCTCGCAGCTATTGCTGAGATTTCGCAAGTTGGGCCGAATCACCTCTATCCCACCCGAAGTCACTGGCTGCCCCTGCTCTCGCATCGGGCGCAGGATGCACTGCTCGACGCGCTCCTTGCGCGACTGGACGACCCCGACTACGGATGGCGGTGGCAGGTAATGGTGTTCCAGGGCAACGAAGATCTTGCGGAACCAGAGTTGATCCGAGGCATCGCCCATCGTCTAGCAGTCGCGCTCCGTGATGTCGAGGACGCGGAGTCTGACCACTGGCTGTACCACCCACTCACGTTTCTAGGCACGATCGGGCGGAGCGAGCAAATCGACGTTCTCCGCGGCCTTGTCGGAAGTGACTTTGAGACTGGACTCGCCAAGGTCGCGAAGCGCCATGCCGACCGCAGCACGAACTCCCGCGACCATGTGCTTGAGGCATGCAGAGTCGTTCTCCTGCGCATGGAAGGCAGCGGGATTACGGACTTGGTTAACACTGAACTTTCGTCGGAGCAGTACTGGGGCAGACACGGAGGGCTTGTTTGGGCGCTCGCCCGCCCCAACGCTCGCACACGCAGGCTGCTGAAGGGTCTGTCAGCCAGTGAGCCGCGTGCGCCGAACGGGAACTACGACCGGTTTCGCGCGCTGGAGTGCCTCGCCGCCGTGGGCGATAGCGGTTCCGTCCTCGAGGCAGTACGTGTCCGAACTGATAGCGTCCCGACGACCCTCTCACACCTGTTGTCGACGCGACGTGCCACGCCATGGAATCGCGTGCAGGGAGCCCAGCGCGAACTGGGCTCAGCCAGCGAAGACGCCATCTTCAGGGGCCTGCTCGTGGCCTGGATTGCGCGCAATAGCAGGCTAAAGGATGCGGTCTCTGGTTCGCTCTCTCGCCTCTCAACCGAGAGCCATCTTGTGCCTGTCGCGCTGGACGCGCTGCACGCGATGGGTGGTGTCAACGAGTCCCACCTTCCGAGGCTTCAGGCGCTACTTTCGTCCGAGCACCGGGCCGAAGCCCTACGGAGCCTCGCATGGCTCGGCTCGAAAGAAGCCATCGAGGTCGTCAGGGCTGCGGCCGAGGCGCGCGCAGGGGAGCCGTCCGACGATTGGGATCTCGATGCTTGGCTGGTTCTCTGGCAAGTTGAAGGTCAGCGGGGCTTTGTCCAGGAGCAGGTACGGCTTCGCTACAACCCGCGCCACGATGCGGGGGGGCGAGCGTACGAGATACTCGCGTCACTTGATGACGGTCCCCTCGTGGACACGCTGTACCAAGCCGCCTTCGAGGACGACCCCCGTACGCCTGTAGAGGTCGTCCGGGCGGCTGCTGCCCTGGGGGAGCGCGACTCTGACGCCGCGTTCATGGGGGCGCGGCGCGCCCTATTCCAATGCGACACGGTGCGCATCGCCGCCGCGCGCGTTGCGATGTCCGCGGGTGAGCCCGCACAGCGCGAACAGTTGCTCGCAGACGTCGTCGCGGAATCTCGAGTCGCGGTCAACAATGCGCTCGGACGATCGCTCCGGACGAGCACCTACCGCGGTACCGCGACGGCACACCTCATCGATCTACTCTCATCCGGAGACGAAGACGAGCGGCGGGGTGCCGCCAGCGTGGGCGGCTGGTTGCCGGGAATCGATTTGCACGAAGCGCTACGGGCAGCCGCAACCGATGACCCCGATCCCGTCGTCCGTGAAGCAGCGCACACCGCGTACATTCGGGGCGTTACCCACGAATGGGCCACGCCCCGAGTCCAAGCCCTGCCTAGACTGAATCGGTCGCGGCAGTGGAGTGAGGTCGATCTCTTCCTGGAGCGCTTGGATCCGTTCTTGCTCGACGCGGCCGACGACGACCTGTGCTTGGAGCCCGTGCTCATGGACAGCGCGCCGGCATGTCTCCTGCATGTGCAACAGAAGCTTCGAAACGCCAAGAAGCGAACGCAAGATGAAGAGCGACGCTCCGACGAACGCAGAGCCCGAAGGTGACCCCGATGAATGAGAACAAGCCCGACAATGAGGCGCTGGTCCCCAGGCCTGCTGATGGGATCGATGACGACGGCACAGACGGAGACTCTGGTCTCGCCGAACTTGGCACCCTGATCGACCGCGTACCGGGACTGATGGAGTTGTCCCACAAGCATCAGATGGAAGCGGCGGCGAGGAACATGGAGCTCGCGGAGAAGAACGCAGAGGCCGCTCGTGCTGATGCGGACGCACGGCTACAGATGTATCGCGAGAGTCAGCAGCAGCGCCACAAGGAGTTCCAAGACCGCCTTGAGGTAGAGCACAAAGAGCAAGGTAATCGAAGGAACCTCGCGTACGCCCTCGTGGCGGCCATGGCGATCGTTTCGGTGACGATGGTCATCGAGGGCCAAGTTGACAAGGTCGGGTACATCGTGGCCATTCTGGTTCCCGGCCTTATCGCGATCATCAATCGTGGCCCGTCTCGTGGCGACCCGCCCTCCGCCGATGGGTAGCTCGCGAACCAAATGCCTCCGCGCCGCCGTTCGGTAGCTCCAGGTCTAGCGTCATCGCCCGCGTGGTCCACCGGGCGCGCGGACGAACCGCTCCAGGGACGCCAGGGTGCAATCGTCTCCGTCGCTTGACTGGTCCTGGCCTGGTACGTGCGGATCGCGCGCACGAGTGCCACACGACGCAACGTGGGCGTCCTGTGGCGCGACTGTGCCACCCGAGCGCAACCCGCGCGACGTCGCAGACTCGGCCTTCCGGCAGGGAGCGGCAGCGAAGGGCGCGGGCTTGAGGCGAGTGGGCGGCACAGGGGCAGCTACGTGACGCCGTAAGTGCGCGACGGGGCGCACGTTGCGTGTTGGCCGGCGCGGCCTGTCAAGCCGGAGGTCGCGGGTTCGAGTCCCGTCACTCCCGCCATTCTTCCTGCACGCTGGCGCACCAACTCGCGCCCACACGCAGCCTTACGGCGATCGCGCGCCCCACCATGCCGATCCCTTACTTGAGCCAGCAGTGTGCGAGGACGTGCGAGGTCGTGGCGTAGCCGTGTCAACATTTCGGTCATGGTCGCATCGCGCGCTGACGGCAGAGGTCTGTTCCGTGCGGTGGCCACCGGTGCCACGATTCGCGGAAGGCCGGCGCTCGTACCTCGCCCTAGCCCCGACCGCGATGCGGGTGCGGAATGGACTGGATCATGAAGCTCGTGGGCAATGGCGCGTCGCCCTATCTGGCGGCGGAGTCCTCGGAGTCGAACGTCTGCAGTTCGGGATCCAACTGGGCCAGAGCCTCGACACTCACCCGCCTCAGGGCGAGGTCAAACGGTGCACGGCACTCTGGATACATGTGGAGCGTACCGTTGGACCAGGCGGCAACAGTCGTCTCCGGGCCCCCTGCCCTGGGAGCGAGCTTCCCGCGGTACTTCCTGCTGGCAGCTATGGTCGTGGGGGGGGGGGCAAGCTCCCACTGGAGCCTGACTCCGTCGGGGCTCACGGACCACGTACCCGCTTCTCGCCGCAGGTTCACGCTTCCTGAGGCTCCGGGAGGCAGCGGCCTGCCCTACGTGCCAAGGTGATGTGAGACACCGACCCCACCGAGATTAGTGAGGGCGGTAAGGTGATCTCCATGACGAACGAGAAGCAAGACGCCCCCCGGCCCGCAGGGCCTGAGCGGAGCGAAG
>JAJDCN010000007.1 GCA_029260815.1 Planctomycetota bacterium | reverse complement strand
CGATCCCACCTGAGCCGCCCGGTCTCGGTTGCCAGAAGCAAGTGCGGCAAAGCCATCACGCAGTGCCACACCAATCTCAGGGTTTGAAGGCGGCGGTGATGTCATACGTCTCCTAACAAAAAGGCATTATGACCGCATGTTCAACGCCTCACGTTACCAATCGAAGTCTACTCTCACGCCTACTGTTCTTGGTCTGGCGTGAAACACCTGCACAAATGGCGCCATAACCTGGGCTTCTGGCCTGCGGGCTGTTGAGCCTAACACATTTGTCAGATTTTCCACGAACAGTGTTGCTGCCCAACCCTCTGAAATTAGAGAAACCGACGCATCCCACTTCGTAAACGCTTTGATAGGGAAGGTGGAACGTTGAGCTAAATAATCCGCTGTCGTTTTTCCTCTGTAAGATCCGTTGACGTGAAAATCCAGATCCATGGCATCACTCATCGGATACCGATAATCAAACGCCCATGAAGCAGAATGCTCCAAACTACCTGGGAAGGCCTCACCCTTTGGCGCGGAATAAGTCGAACGAATGCGGTTTCCGCCAAAGCCGTAGTCCAGTATATCAACATCCTCTTCAAGGCTGGCATCGGTGTAGGCATAAGCAAGCCGGAAGGTTAAATTCTCTGTAATATAACCATCCAGCTCAAGCTCAAATCCCTTGGATTCCGCTTTGCCACCGTTCAAGACCCTCACAAATCCGGCACTGTTTCCGTCATCGACTTGAATATCTTTCCACTTGATCAAATACGCCGCCGCGCTGAAGCGGATTTTATCTAATATTATGCCCTTCACACCAATCTCGAAGTTTGACGTTTTATCCGGTTCGTACTCTACCAACTCCTCAAGTGATCTAAACACACCGGTGAGTGGCACAATGTTAACGCCACCTTTACGAAAGCCTTCAGCCCAGTTGAAATAAACCATAAGGTTGTCAGACAGATCATAGGAGGTATTCAACTTGAAGATTTGATCTGATTGGTCCGTCTTGCCTGTGAATTCAGTGCGCCCGGAAGGATCAGTGCCCGTAATCGAACAACCAGTGCCACATAGAGGTTGAAACTGAAGCATATCGACGTCATTGTCCTGCCAGAACGTTCTGAAGCCCCCGGTAAACTGCCATTCCGGAGTGGCATGCCAGGTAATCTCACCAAACAGGGCGTGCTCAGTGAATTTCTTTTTCGCCCTCCAATCAAAGGCGATATCAGAGTTAAACTCATAAGCAGCAAACGAATTGACGACAAAAAACCTGTTAATCGCAACCCAGGATGTCGTACCTGCCCCACTCAGCAAGTTGTCTCCTTGCGCCCACTCAGACACCCCCGGGAAGGTCTGGAAATACGTGGATGATTTTTTCTGGTTTGTGTAGTAGTACCCGAACGTATATTCAACGGCGTTGTCCCCATTTGAAACCAGACGCAGCTCTTGAGTAAAATCCTCACCATCATGAGTGTTGAGGTATGGTGTGGTAAACCGGGGAAAATTACCGTAGTAGTACGAAAACGAAAATCCCGAAGGGCCAGGCGATACCCACCCGCCCCTGGATTCCAATAGTTCCTCGCCTTCGAACTTCGTGAGGGAAGTTGCCGACGTTAGCGTTGCGAACCCAAAGTCATAATCGACATCGGCGGTGTATACATCAACGTCATATTCCGACGGTGTGAGTTGTGGGAAGCTATGTTCGTATTTGCCGGTGGTACCCGGGTACGTGGTCACATCATCGAGTCCAAAATATCCACGCAGGTATGCTCCCCCGGCATTTGCCGTACCAATGCCAGGTAGAGAGGCATCATTTATCGAGAAGGTTTCGCTGGGTTGATTTGGAGTAACGACCTGTTGGCTGTCCGTTTGAATGTCTTCGTGATGGTAGCCGAGCAGGATACTCAACTCGTCCGATGGTTCAATTTTGAATTGTGTGCGAATGTGCCAAATTTCAGTATCGTTTACGTCTTTCTTAGGCTCTTCAAACACAAATCCACTTTGGTCCACATTTGGGTTTGCCACCCTCGGGGCCGCAACGGGTGCAGAGAACGGATTACCCGGATCTGTGTTAGCGATTAAACCTTTCGCATCTATATAACCGCCAAAATGCTTAAAACCGCCCCCCACCCGGAGTGCTGCATTGTCGCCGAACGGAATGTTTACGACGCCATCCAAGTCATAGTTAGCTTCGCCGGATTTATTTGTATACGAATTTTCGGCTGAGACGTTTGCCTCGAATTCATCAAGCTTTGGTTCGTTCGGGATAAATCGAATGGTACCACCGAGCGAACCCGACCCATAAAGCGTTCCTTGTGGGCCTCGCAGCACCTCGACACGCTGAAGATCATTGATCGACAAATCAAAGTTTATCGGATGATCCCCATAATAGGTAGATACCGGGGCCACACTCCGGTCCGGAAAGAAACCCCCGCTTGTCACGGGATTCGCCTGAATACCACGAAGTGAATACCGTTTTTGCAAACCTCGAGACGTAGGCCCCTGGTTAACGTAAGCAAAACCAGCAATTGTCTCAGACAAACCTGCGAAACCATCAACCCGATTTTGCTCCAACATTGCCTCTGAAAGCGCCGATATGTTGTACGGCACGTCTTGAGTTGATACAGCACGCCTTGTTGCGGTTACCACGACCTCTTCAATTAGCGATTCTTCAGCATGGATCGGCATCACGGCTAGCGTTGAAGCGCAAGTAAGCGCCGTCACGGAGCATCCCGTCAACAGCCCGCTCTTTTTAGCTCTCTTTTTAGCGTTCTTTTTGGAATTGAAATGTCCAGGGCGTTTTCCCTTACATTGCTTCTTCATAATTGTCCCCTTTTGTTCATTGATCCGATCGTAGCGTCGTCACCGAACTTGGCAACCGAGCTCATCCCTCACGATCACGGCATCCCGAAGAGTACGTAAGCCCGCCCCGATTGGGCATCGACACGCTTACACGCCTAGTTGTAGGATGTCTATGATGGATTTATAGGATAGGTGAAAATCAAGTGCCGGTCAACGGGATGTGCTGGTCCAATACATATGAGACAAATCAGGTAGCCCATCGATATTGAACGTACTCGTATTGCAGCATTTTTCCAAAATGCAAAGGAACACATTCTGAAATTTCATTGGTTACGAATTGTGGGTAGATCCAGGTAGGCTAAGAGTAGTACCCCCACTTTGTTACCCCGTTTAGCCACTTAGGTGCAGAATGGGCCACTACTGCAACCACTGTTTTCCTTATCACACAA
>JAJDCN010000060.1 GCA_029260815.1 Planctomycetota bacterium | reverse complement strand
CTTAACCCCGGAGGTGATGGCACTGAAGGGCGCGAAAAACGCGGTGGTGGTGTGGGCGATAACGTGGGCAAGCGCGGTCTTGCCCGAGCCGGGCGGTCCCCATAGAATCAGAGAGGGAATCCGGTCGGTCTCGATTTGCTTGCGCAACAACGTGCCAGGACCGAGGAGTTGTTCCTGTCCCACAAAGGCGTCCAGCGTGCGCGGGCGCATCCGATCGGCCAGCGGGGCATGCCGCGCGATCTTGTCCTCCGGAGGTGGTTCAAACAGAGACATAGGGTCTAGGAATCCTCTTTCTTTGTGGAAGGCGGTCTGAGTTTAAGTGCATTTCACCACAAAAGGCACAGGCGGATCAAGTCGGATCCAGCGACGGTGCTCACGCTACGTTCCTCGAATAGCGAGAACCAAAAGGTATTAATTAATCGGCAAATACATGATTTTTAAGTGTTTAGTAAAAATAGAGCTTGTATGCGTACCTAAAATCGATAGAATACGAGAACTGAGGGGGCCAATTTTCCTGTCCAAGAAATCACTCATTAGTGATCGCACGCGCTTGGTAGATCCATTGTAGGACCGAGTGTACTGATGGAATCCATGCGCCGATTTATCGTGTCCGAAGAGATTGCCGGCACCACAACCGTTTTGTCCGGGCCTGAAGTGCATCACATGGTGAAAGTGTTGCGCAAGAGCAAAGGCTCCAAGGTCATTCTCTTTGATGGCATCGGTTACGAATACCTGGCTCGAATCGATGCGGTTGGTAGGGATACGGTGGAGCTGACCGTACTATCCAAGACTCGGGTTCAGCGTGAATCCCACGTGCTAATTACCGTGTGCGTGTCGATCCCCAAGGGTGATCGGATGGAGCAATTGATCCGTGGCTGTGCGGAGTTGGGGGTTCAACGGATCGTGCCGCTGGTGGCGCAGCGGACGGTGGCCCGTGGTGGGACCGGTGGGACGGCCAAGCTGGAGCGGTGGGAGCGAGTCGCCGGCGAAGCCTCCAAGCAATCGGGCCGCGTGTCGCTGTGCGAGATCTCTCCGGCGATTACGCTGGAGAATGCCTTGGCGGAATCCGGGTCGTCTGAAAGTCTGCGTCTGTATGGCTCCCCTGAGGCCACGAGCCCGTTTGTTTCTCACGTGTTGACGGAGTCAAACGGCGCCAAGTCGATTCATTTGTTCATCGGTCCGGAGGGCGGCTTTACGCGGGAAGAGCGCCAGCTGTTGGACGGGGCGGGAGCGGCTGGGGTTCGTATGGCCGAGACGATTCTGCGAGTGGAAACCGCCGCAGTTGCGTTGACCGCGATGGTGCTGTACGGCACGCGCGAGATCTGATAAACACCCTCTCAAGACTCTCCCAAAAGGACGGCCAGAGTTACAGAGGCCGCAAACAGAGCGAATATCCCCGATCGAATCCAACTGATCTTGCGTGCAAAGCGCTCCTCTTCGGCAGCGTCGGCGTGTACATGTACCAGGAACTCCACGCGACGCGGAATACTGAAATGAAGAAAGCTGTGTAGCCGGCTCAGACTCGCGCTGGGCGGCGCGATTTTTTGCAGGGCTCGGATAAAGGCGGAGAACGAGCCGGCTGCTCGCGCGCCGAACAGGTCGCACTCCCGCTCGAACCGCCGGGAAATCACACCGAACAGCAACAGCCACAGGGCCAACCCCGTGAGCACTTGTACCGAACCGATGACGGTGTCGTCGGAAAAAATCGGCAGGGTGAACAGCAACATGAGACTGAATAGAAACATCCCGTAAAACATCACGTGATTGCGCTTGGCGTGGCACAATTCGTGCCCGAATACCGCTCGCACTTCATCGGGCTCGAGAGCTCGAATCAGCGCGTCGGTGACCAGGATGTAACGGAGCGGCGGCAGCACGCCAATCATACAGGCGTTGAGTACATGCCCGCCTCCGGTGTTCCATTGCAAAACGTTTCGTAACGGGACGCCGTGCTCTGCGACCATGACCTCCAGCGCGCTGCGCAGCGCTCCGGTCGGCATCGGGCAAACGGGCCACAGCGCTCGGATCAGCAATGGAAAAGCCGCAAAAATCGAGAGCATGGCACCGAATAGGACGAGATCCTGCCATCCGCTGGTGGGCTCCGCACCAGATCCCGTGGCGGGACGCACGAGGCTCTCCACGCCGGAGAGGAACAGGATCGGGATCAACGGCACCAGGGTGTGACGCAACTGAAAGATCAACTTCTCTTGCAACGGCCAGGTGCGCAGCCGCAAACGGGTCTCTACTGCATGCTGGACGGTCCAAGCTATGATCAAGGAAACGAGGAATGGAAGGATCTTGACCAGAGTATCAAGAGCTGGGAGGTGCGTAACGCTCTGATTAACGTACTCCGGCCAGGCGAAGAAAACGCACAGCGCAAAAAAGGCGATCAGGATCAGGACGTGGTGGAGCGCCAGCAGGCGGCGGAGTTTCTTGAAAAAAGAAGCCGTCAGGCGACTGGGCCGGGCCACGGCTCGACCCGCCATGCCGGCACAGACCAAGCCAAAAAGAGAAGGAACTGCGATCGAAGCGGCTGTAGCCAACCAGACCGCTTGTGCCGTCTGCGGCTGGCCAGCATCGTATCGGTAGGGCGCGAACACGATGAGAAAGGCGAGCATGATCGAAAAGAGATTGAACATAAAGGCGGGCGCCCTTGTGCGGGTCTATTTGTAGGTCTTGTTCATTTGCTTCTTTCGAAAATACAGGTCGTTGGTTAACGAACTGAGTTTTTCGATGGAGTCTTTGTCCACCTTGAGGAACTCCACTCCGATCCGGTGGACCTTTCGGCCCACGACCTTGGCGGTCCAGATGACCTTCGCCTTGAACAACATGGGCTCGATAAAGCCTTCTGTTTGCGTGCTCAGTTTCATTACGGTGCCTACCTTCAGCGGCTCCTTGCCCAACATCAGCATGCCGCTTCGAGACAGGTTGACCACCGGGAAGCACCCCGTCGTAGCGGAGCCGGTCCACTTCGACCAAGCGTTGGCCACGATGTAGGCCTTGCAGCCATTCATCGAACTTCGCGATTGCTTGCGTCGATCCAGTGCAGGTCTAGCTTGGCTTGCCTGTACGTTTGCCATGATCGCCATTTAATACCTCGAAATAATAACCTTCGTATAAAGGAATAATGTCGTTCACTGAAAACTGCGTCATCGCCGCTTGGCGAGCGCTTTGACTGAATTGGAGATACCGTTTCTCATCGGTGAGAAGATCGACCGCCAAATCAGCCATCTGTTGGGTGTCACCCACTTCGAACAACAACCCCGTCTTTCCGGCCTCGACCACTTCGCCGAACCCGCCCTGTCGCGTACCGATCACCGGCACCCCGCAACTGAGGGCCTCCAGCGATGCCAGGCCGAAGCTCTCCATCTCGCTGGCCATGACGAACAGGTCGCTGATCGCCAGGATTCCTTCTACATTTGACTGCCGACCCAGGAAGCGAACCCGATCCTCGACGCCCAACCGCCGCGCCAAAGCCTCCGCGTCGACCTGGTCGGGTCCATCGCCCACCATCAGCAGCTGCGCGGGCAGCCGCTTACTCACGCGCGCAAACATCTGGATAATGTCGCAGACGCGCTTGATCGGTCGGAAATTGGAGATGTGGGTGAAAATCTTCTCGTTGTCCTCGGCAAAGTCGCTTCGGGGAAAAGGGCGCCGGTCGGCGCAGAAGCGATTCGTGTCCACGAAATTGTGGATGACTCGGATCTCCCGATCCGCGTGGAAGGTCTCGTGGGTATAATCGGCCAGGAATTTCGATACCGCCGTGACCCCGTCGCTGGCGCGCAATGCGAATTGCGTAATGCTGCGGTAAGGATCCTCGCGCCCGACCAGCATGATGTCGGTTCCGTGCAGGGTGGTGACGATCTTGAAGCCGTGGTTCTCGGCCATTTGCTGGGCCAAGTATGCAGAGATCGTGTGTGGGATCGCGTAATGGGCGTGCAAAAGGTCCAATCCGTGGCTCTGCACGATCTCCAAAATATGGGAGGCGAGTGCCAGCGCGTAGGGTGGGTACTTAAACAATGGATAGGAAGGGACCTGAACTTCATGGTAATAGACGTTCTTGATGTATCCCTGTAGGCGGATCGGTGTTTCATAGCTGATGAAGTGCACCTCATGACCGCGCTGGGCCATGGCGATGCCCAATTCTGTGGCGATCACGCCGCTGCCGCCGAAGGAGGGATAGCAGACCACGCCGATCTTCATGACGTGCCCTCTCGCTTCTTGCCCGCAAAAAACGCGACCGGGTCGTCGACCCGCAACGGCGACCGCACGAAATAGGGCTCCCCGTAAGCAGTGCCGATCATCGCCCCGTAGCCCGTGTGCCGTGCCTCCCACCGGCGCAGAAAATTCTCCGAGCCGATGTCGGTTTCCGGACCTGGGCGGCCGGCCTTGTATAATTGAGATTCGTAGGTTCGCACCGCCTCAAACTTCTTTTCAAACTCGGTCGTGACGTCCACCACCAGAGATGGAGTGAAGTCAATCCGGCCCATGTAGTACAGCAGTTGGCGCACGCGGAAAGGGTTGCCTTCGGAGTCGCCGTTCTTCAAGCCCGCCAAATGGACGCCCTCGTAGACCAGACGCGATCCATTGTAATGATCTGGGTGGTTGTCTTTCCAGTAGGGCAGGGCGACGACCGTCGGGCGCAGAGTGCGAATTGCCTGGGCCACCACTCGGCGCGATTCCACGTAGCTCTCCAGTGCCCCGTCAGGCAGACCCAGGTTGATCCGCTCAGCCAATCCTAAAACCTTGGTCGCCACGGCGGCCTCCGTCGCCCGCGTGTCTGCATCGCCGCGGGTTCCCAACTCGCCACGGGTCATGTCGACGACCGCCGTAGCATATCCTTTCGCCGCCAGCTTGATCAGCAGGCCGCCGCAGGACAATTCGGCATCGTCCGGGTGCGGGGCAAACACGGCAAAGTCGGTTCGGGTCATGACGCGGTCCACAAATTAGTCGGTTACAATCCACTGGTGTTCGAATTTCAACGGATTGATCTTTTGTGCCAGATCGTCCAGAAATCCGGAGCCATGGCGAGCAATGATGTAGCTGATGTTGAACGTGCGCTCTTGCAGTTGGCCTGCCGGCCGTACTGTGGCTAGAAGCGAATCCCACTGCCGGGTTCCGATTCCTTGAGCGTTGGCCACCGCTTCTGCGGCCCGGCGCGACAGCTTGGCCAAGTCCTGCTCGATTCGGCCGATCGTTTTGTTGAACGGTCGCTCCTGGGTCGGGTCCATTCGGACGACCTCACCGGTCCATTCTGTTAATCGTCCCAGTACAGTCCGCGCCAGCCCGTTGATCTTCTCCTGGGCTTCCGAAGTGGAAGACAAATCCGGTGAGGTATCCGGCAAGCTCAGCGGGTCCAACCCGGCGAGGGCATAGCCACCCTTCTCCAAGGTTTTGCGGCTTTTGCCGTCGAGGAGAGTCGCGGAGAATCGAGGGACGATGGCCGGCATCTCTAGGTTAAACTCCTCATAGAGGGAGCGAAGTTGTGCGAAATAACACACTTCAGCTGGCCCGGCCACGTATGAAACGTTGGGAAACACCACATCTTGAAGCAGCGGCCGAACGAGCACATTTCCACTAAACCTATGCGGGCTTTGAGCTAACAGCGATTTAAGCTCACTTTGACAGATTTCTGTATTATTAGAAGCAAAAGTTGTGCCCGTGTTTCGACCTAACTCCGTTCTTGAGCGTAACTTGGTACGACGACCTTCCTGCAAGAGGAACAGGCCCGTGAAATCGTCCTCGATTTCGATCGTCGGGTGGTACCCGCTACCGGTGAGTTCTGTGGCGGTTTGAGATAGGGTGTCGGCGATCCGGTTGGGGGCGGTTAGGATTTGGCCTAGGGTTTCGGCGAACAGAGGGGCGAGAGTGCTTGGTTCGCACAAAATCAGGCCGTGATGGCCAAATAATCGGGCGAGGGTTTTTGCAAACTGCCGAACCGGGCGGACCGGATCCGTCGGGATCGGGACCCAATCCTCCAGGCTTCTTCCGGACTCCGGTAGCAAGGCGCGCAAGGCCTCGAGCATCGCGTTCCAGTCCTTAATTGGGACTTCCGCTTTCCCGGCGGGGGTGCCGTCGGTTTCCATGGGCAGGCGGACCCGCCGCGCGGTTGTCCGGCCCTCTGCGCGGTGGGGGACCGAGAGGTGATTGATTTCGCCCAAATCGTGATCATCTGCGGCGATCCAAAACACCGGCACAACCTGAAAAGGCACCAACGTCTGGGAAAGGTTGCGCGCCAGTCGGATGGCGGAGAGAGCCTTGTAGAGCGTATACAATGGCCCGGTCAAAAGGCCGGCCTGCTGTCCGGTAACGACGGCCAGGCAGCCGTTCTCACCCAGTCGCGCGATGTTGGCCATGGCCTCGGGTGCGTTTTTCACTTGTGCATTGTATTCACCCAAGGTCGCGGCCAGCTCCTGTCGCGGATAGGCTCGTTCGGCAACCCGCGCGGCGATGCGGCGCACGTTGTCAATATCACCGGGGGGACCATTAAACCAGCGAAGGGCGTTCGGCTTGCCTCGCAAATAGTCCATAAACAGCGGGTCGCCGAGCAACGGGGGGCTCGGCAAGATTTCTCGGATTGATATAGGGTTGTCGGTCATGGTGTGTGAACCCCTCACAGGTCGAAATCACGAATTATACCATGCCATGCCGGCGAGACAACCAGCACAAGGAGGCGGCAAGGTTAAAAAAAATATTTGATCTTTGTGCGAGATCGGCTACAATAGGGGCAGTTGAAGGGGTGCCTAGGTTGGCGTGACCGAAGTTGCGCCGAAGCCTAAGGCTTTCCTTCACATTTTTTTAGGAGGATCACGGCATGACGGCGTCATCAAGAATCGTTATCTCCCTGTTGCTCATTATCTCCTTCCTGCTCGGTGTAATCGCCTACGGTATTGTCGCACCTTCCACGGCCTCTGCTCGCATGGACAATCCGGGTGCGCAAGCTCGGGTCGCCGCTGAAGGCGGGGCTTTCGGCGCGGTGGGCTCCGGTACGGTAATGGCCCTGGCGGGCAACGACCAGCGCGGCGACAGTGTGCTGTATCTTGTGGACACCGATGAGCAATCCGTGGCGACCTACAAACTCAAAGGAGGAGACACGCTCCTCTTTGCGAGCACCCGGCACTATGGGAGCGATCTGCAGCTGGCGCGGACCTTGTTGGACGAGAGCGAACAGGGTGTCATGCGCAACATGGTTAGCAAGCCGAACAACTACACGCCAGCGAAGATCAGGCAGTTAATTGAACGGCTCGAAGAGAAGAAGAAAAAGAGAGAGGAACGGAAATAGCGAAGAGCGGGCTTCATCCGAGTCAAAACCGCTTGACCCCGGTGGCAAACCCCTGGGGTGTGTCCCTTTGAGGAACCCGATTTCGTGGGAAGGTAAAGATGGAAAAAGAGCTCATCTCGTTCGACGAAGCTGCCAAGGAACTGGATGTCGAGCCGGATGATTTAAAGCGAATGGTCTCGGAGGGAGAGATTCGGGCCTATCGCGACAGCGGAGATGTTTGCTTCCGGATCGACGATCTGCATGCACTCAAAGAAGGCATGGACACGGAGCTTTCGATCGGCTTGGCCAGCGGCGAAGAGGAGGAAGAGTTCGTTGCGGAAGAACCGATGAGTTTGCACGTGGAGCCGTCGGCTGAGTTTGCCGAACTGACCGTCGCCGACTTTGAGGACGAGGTGACGATCGAGCCGCGGGAGGAGCAGCCTCAGCCGGCAGCCGCACCGGAGAGCGTCTTGGAAGACACGGTGGTCAACCTGGACGATACCGTCACGGCGGAGCCGGACGAAGAAGAAACCTTTGTCCTGGCCGAGGAAGATACCGTGTCGGATACCCTGCCGCTGCAATTGCTGGATGAAGAAGAGGACACCCAGGCCGGAGCGACCGAAGTGATGCAGGTCAGCGAGATTCAGACCCCCGATATGCTGGGCATGCCGCGGTTAGCGGTTGGACACAGCCCGGTCATGTTGGCGCTTCTGATTCTCTCCACGGTCATTCTTTTGTACGGAATGCTGATTGTGGTCGAAATGATCGCGAACCCGCATACGCCCTCACCCATGACTCAATGGATCACAAGGCTCGGACTCTTTTAACGGTCATCGGTCTTCGAGCGTACCGAGATCAAAGTCTTGCGGAACCTCCGGTCGAGTATCGCTTTCGATGAACCGGCAGCATTGAGATTTTCAAAGTTCGCCTGTTCGCTTCCCACCCGCATGGGAGGGTGATCGATCACTACCGATTTTGTCAACGTGTCTGAGGCGACTCGCCTGATTCAACTTGCCCGGCAAACACTCGAAACCTATTTGCGCAGTCGGGAAACGCCCAATTTTAAGGAGCTCAGCCCGACGCTCCAGGCCCCTTGTGGCGCTTTTGTGAGTCTTCATAACGGCAAGGATCTGCGCGGGTGCATTGGATTCGTGGAGGGCGTGGAGCCCCTGTGGAAGGTGGTCCGCGACGTGGCGATTTCCGCCGCCACGCGGGATCCGCGTTTCGATCCGGTCACACTGGAGGAGCTGAGCGAGCTGGACATCGAAATCAGCGTCTTGACACCCCTGGAGCCGGTGGCGGATCCGGTCGAGATCCAGGTGGGCACCCATGGCCTGTTGATTCGTTCCGGTGGCTTTTCCGGCCTTCTGCTTCCCCAGGTCGCCACGCAATGCGGCTGGGGTGTGGAGGAATTTCTGGACCAAACCTGTGTGAAAGCGGGCCTCAGTCCCGGCGCCTGGGCCCAACCCGAGACCCAAATCCTCCGTTTTTGCGCTCAAATCATCCGAGAAACTCCGTAGCAAACGATAGATTGGAGATGTTGATGACCCGACTGGTATTCGTTTTAACCTGTATGACTGCCTTGGTTGTGGGCAGTTGTTCCAATGAAGGCTTTGTCGCCGAGGACGCGGGAGATAAAACTTTCGCGGTCTCCGCTGCCCGCAAAGCAGGCGATGTGTCGCGCTACGACGTCACGCTTTCCTTCGAGCTGGAGTCCAAATACGAAACCGAACAGGGCGACTCGGTATCGGAGGCCTTTTCGATGGATTGCGAGGCCGGCGCCCTGGCCCATGTCAAACAGGTGGATCACAAGAAAAACATGACACTTGGCATCCAGCTCTACCGCCTGCAGATGACGGGAGAGCTGGATGGTCAGGAGTTTGAGATGACTCTGATCGACGACGAAGCTATCCTGAAGGAAAACGATGAGTCGGTCCTGGAGAGACGGCGAGACCGAATCCTGGGTCGCTGGGCGAAAATGAAAAAGGAAGCGGTCCGGATAAAGACCGATGCCCGCGGAAGCGTACTGGAAATTGACACTACAAATGTCTTGGGTCCCCTGGGCCGATCCAAGCCCTTTTTCAGCGGCGATTGCTCCCAGTTTCTCCTTCTGTTCGCCACGCCCTACTTTCCTGACGAGTCGATCGCGGTGGGCCAAACCTGGGAAGCCCCTCAGGTCACCCTCGAACCGGAGGCCGGCGGGTATACTTTTATCACCTCCTACACGGTGGAGGACTACGGCAAGTACAATGGCCAGGAATGTCTGAAGATCCAACAAAAAACGACCTTGGACGACGGGGCCAGCGGTAGCTTCGAAGCCGAGTTATACGTGAACCCTGCCAACGGTGCGCTCTACGAAATAAGCGTGAAAGGCGAGTATCGCCTGAGCCGCACTCACGCCGAGAATACCGGCGAGGTGACCGTGGACCTCGAAGGAAATCTCAAAATCACCTGACTTCCCAGTGGTTTAGGCCTGTCCTTCCGACAAGTGACCACCCCAATACGAACGTACCAAGATCTAAGCAGGTTCTTTGCTTGACATGACAGGAGTCCGGCGCGATAAATACGCGCCGGAGAGGATGCTCTACAGAAAGGCTGCGACACAATCTTGGATATGAAAGGGGGGGGGATATGTACAGGCAATGGACGCTGCTCTTGGGGCTAATGGCCTTGTATTGTGGCTTGATCGCATGCGGAGATGGCTTCTCGGAGGAATCCGTTCCCGAAGGCAAGACGTTTACGCTTCAATACAACCCGAATCTAGGCGACTCCTTTCAATATGTTATCAAGTTTGATATGAGCATGGATATGGATGGCTCGGGCCCCCAATCGGAATCCAAATCCCTCGATGCCGAAGGTGAGCTTGAGCTTGTCCTGTACGCGAAGAAACCAAGCAAAGAGGGAGGCATCACCCTGGCTGGCAAGTTCGATCGAGTCGCATTTTCCGGCGAGATGGACGACAAGGAAATGAGCTTGGAGCTTTCCGGTGGTTCGGTGGAAATGACCAAGGATGGCGATCCGGTAACCGGGCCCGATAAGCAGCAATTAGAGACGATATGGCGAATGATGAGCCAGAATGCCATCACGGTGACACTGGACAAGCACGGCAAAGTCCTTTCCCTCGACTTGCCCGGACTGGAAGGCTTAAGTGCCGACGCCATGCCGGGCGGGGGTGCGAAGGACATGATCCAGGCCGCTGGCATTCCGACGTTTCCGGATAAAGCGCTGAAAATCGGCGACTCCTGGGATTCCGGCGAGTTGGGAAATGTCAGTGGCATGAATATGGGCAACATGAGTCTGAAGAATACTCTGGTGGCCTACGGCAAATACAAAGACGAAGAAAGCCTCAAGGTCGTATCAGAAGCCAATATGGCGAACGTGGAATCCAAAGAGATGCCATTCAACGTGAATGGCTCCATTGCCGGAACATCATATGTTAGTCCCACGAGCGGCATGATCCAGGGGGGCAAATTAAAAGCCGAGTTTTCTATGAGCGGCAGCATGGGTGACTCTAAGGTAGATATGAAAATAACACTCAACGCCTCAATCGAAAAAAAGTGAAGCCACTGCTGTGAACTTCTAAAACGGCATTTCTGTTGAAGCCGGGTTGATCAGTCCCCACCCCGTGGTATAATCGTCGCCAAGGAGGGGCTCCCATATGGCCAGTGTCGAAGGCATCATCGAAAAAATCCGGAGTACCCCGGAGATCCATGACAATATCGTCTCCTGGCGGACCCTCAAACGATCCGAAGGCGCCTATGCCGACTTCCCCGAGAGCATCGACCCGCGGCTGATCGAAGCGTTTCGTATGCGCGGCATCGAACGACTTTATTCCCACCAGCGTTCCGCCGTGGACACCGTGTTGGCTGGCAAGGATCTGGTCATCGTCACGCCGACCGCCTCCGGCAAGACCCTGTGTTACAACCTGCCGGTGCTCAACGCGATCCTGACGACCGACAAGGCCAAGGCCTTGTACCTGTTTCCCACCAAGGCTCTCAGCCAAGACCAGGTCGCCGAGCTCCATGCCGTGATCGATGGCCTCCCCGAGCGGGAGCGACCGGTCTACAGTTACACCTACGATGGGGACACACCGCCGACGATTCGAAAGAAGATGCGCGAGACCGGCGACATCGTTGTGACCAACCCCTACATGCTCCACGCCGGTATCCTTCCGAATCACCCAAAATGGGTCAACCTGTTCCTGGAGCTGAAGTACGTTGTCATCGACGAGATTCATCACTACCGTGGCGTCTTTGGCTCCCACATGGGAAATATCATCCGCCGTCTGAGTCGTATCTGCCGGCATTACGGTTCGGACCCGGTCTTCATCTGCTGCTCCGCCACCATCGCCAACCCTTGTGATCTGGCGGGCAAGCTGATTGGTCGTGACGCCGAGCTGATCCACGCCGATGGCTCCCCCCGCGGCGAAAAACACTTTCTGTTTTACAATCCGCCATTGGTTAACCGGGAAATGGGTCTTCGAGCCGACACTGTCGGCGAGATCCGCGCCCTGGGCGAACTGTTGATTCTCAACGGGATCCAAACGATCTTCTTCGCGCGTTCGCGCAACGAAGTAGAGATCATCACGAAATATCTCAAGGATATGATGATCCGCCATAACCGCGATCCTGAACAGATCCAGGGTTACCGCGGCGGCTATCTGCCGAACCTGCGCCGAGAGATCGAAGCGGGTCTGCGTGAAGGCGAGATCCTCGGTGTCGTGGCCACCAATGCCTTGGAATTGGGCGTGGACATTGGTTCTCTAGATTCTTGCGTGATGACCGGCTATCCCGGCTCAGTGGCCTCCGCCTGGCAGCAAGCCGGCCGCGCAGGCCGTCGCGCGGGCACCTCGATCGCCCTCTTGGCTGCCAGGAATACCGCGATTGATCAGTACATTATGAACCACCCGGAGTACTTCTTCGACCGCTCCGAGCAGAACGTCATCATCAATCCGGATAACGACGTGATTCAATACAACCACGTCAAGTGCTCCGCCTTCGAGGTTCCTTTCGCCGAAGGGGATCACTTCGGAAGCCCGCCCGATGCGGAGAAGCTTTCCGAGATCCTGCAGTTTCTCGAATACGACGCCCGGATCCTCCACAAGGTCAAAGACCGTTGGTTCTGGATGGCCGATTCGTACCCCGCCGAAGGAGTCTCCATTAACGCCGCGGACATGGACGAGTTCATTATCCACGACGTGAGCTTCCCGGAGGTCACCCGCCAGTCCACGCTGGCCCAGATTGATCGGCCCTCGGCCATGACCATGATCCATCCTGAGGCGATTTACCAACATCAAGGCGACCAGTACTTGATCGAAGAACTCGATTACGAAAACCGGATCGCCTACGCCGGGAAGGTCAACGTGGACTACTACACCGACGCAGAGACCGAAACTGATCTGCAAGTAAAGCATATCGACCAAGAGGCGGGCCAGACGCGCTGCACGCTTTATCACGGCGAAGTCGCTGTTACCACCCAGGCCACAATGTTTAAGAAGATCAAGTTCTATACCCACGAGAACGTCGGGGCCGGCGACATCCACCTGCCCCCCGAAAAGATGGACACCACAAGTTTTTGGTTTACCCTCAGCGGCGAATTGGCGAACGCGGTGAGGCTCTACGAAGGATCCAACAGCGGGGCCTTGGTTGGTCTGTGTTACGCATTGCGCTCTACCGTGCCGCTTTTCGTGCGTTGCGACATCGGCGATATTCGCGTGACCAGCGAGTCCCGTTCGCCGCACTTCGGCCTGGCCACGGTCTACGTCTACGACAACGTGCCATCTGGGGTGGGCCTGAGCGAGAAGGTGATGGAGATCCACGGACAAATCTTCGAGGCGGCACTGGAAATCGTGGAACGTTGCGAATGCAACTATGGCTGCCCTGCCTGCGTCAGCCCAAGCTCCCGTGTTGGGCCCCAGGGCAAACAGATCGCGACCCGTATCCTCTCGGCCCTGGCGCCGCCGGAGTAACCAGGAATCATGAACCGCGACGCTCTGCGTGAACGACTGGCAAAGATTGAAGGTCTCAAAACCGGCGCAGATCTGCTGCGCGAGCGTACCGAGCAGAAAAACTACACGACCGATGCTTTGCCGGGAGCGGAAGTCGCCAACGATTCCGGGACTTATCACTTGGCGGAAACGCGTATCGCGCTCGACGTTCGCCATGGCGACTTCCAGGTTGGTGCTCTACTTGAAATTGTGCCTGACAAGATCGCCCTGGCCGCCCGGCTGGAGTTGTCCGATCTGAACTTTCGTTCCGCCGTCTTCCTGGATACGGAAACGACCTCCCTGGAGTCTGGTGCCGGCGTCCATGTGTTCATGATCGGCGTTGGGTTCTTCGAAAAGGACGCGTTCGTTGTTCGACAATACTTCATGCGCAACCCCGCGGAAGAAGTGGCAATGCTCTCGGACCTGGGCGAATTGTTGGCCCGCTTTGAAATCGCCGTAAGCTTCTTCGGCAAAAACTTCGACTTGCCCCGCATCGTCGACCGGTTCAACATCAACCGTCTTCCGCTGAACTTCCCACCCGTCCACATCGACTTGTGCCACACGGGCCGACGGATCTGGAAAGGGTTGTTCGGAAACTGCCAGCTCCAGACCTTGGAGCGCGGGATCTTGAAGTTCGTGCGATCCGACGATCTGCCCGGTGCCGATTGCCCTCAGGCCTATTTCAACTACTTGCGAGGCTTCCCGTCGCGGATCAATGACGTATTCGAGCACAACCTGTACGACGTCATTTCCATGGCCGTGCTTCCTTGGGCGATCGACCAGGCGATGACCGACAGCGACCGGGCTCTTGTCCTGGCCAACGTTGCCCGGGTCTATGCAGAAGCCGACCGGACCGAGGCGGCCGTCGGTCGCTACGAGATGGCGCTGGAAATGCTCTGGCCGCCGACCCCGCGGACGCAAGCCGCGGTGGTGATGGTAACCAAAGGCCTCGCGGCAATCTGTTGGCGGCAGGAAGACTGGGAGCGGGCGACGCGGCTGTGGCAGGAATTGGTCGATCACAATCTCGGAGGAGCCTACCCTCACGAGCGGCTCGCCATCTATTACGAACACACCGAGCACGACTACGAGATGGCCATAGAACGCGCCCGAGACGCCTACGGCTTCGCCGTCCGGGAAGGATCCGAGTCGGCCCAAGTTGCCCTGCGTGTACGGATCCAACGGCTGGAGGCCAAATGCGCCGCCGCAGAGGCCGCCGGTGGGTAAACCGACGCTCCGCGCAATTTTGCAAGATGCGACCGGTTCGGACCTGCCGATCCAGGCCATCAAGCAATGGTACGATCGGCGCCGGACGACAATTCTCGATGAGATCGGGCCGGGCTCGAGCGGTCTGGCGGTAGCCGCGGCGCTCTGCGGGGTGGTCGACGAGCTCGTGGCCGCCGTCGATGGTGGAGCGGGTGCCACTGTCGTGGCAGTGGGGGGCTATGGCGCGGGACAACTGGCCCCGTTCTCGGACGTGGATCTGATGGTTCTGCACGACGAGACCGATGCAAAGGGTGTCGAGGCACGTGCTCTGCGGCTGTTTCATCTGTTGTGGGATTGTGGTATCGAATTGGGCC
This sequence comes from Planctomycetota bacterium, assembly GCA_029260815.1. Classification (GTDB taxonomy): domain Bacteria; phylum Planctomycetota; class B129-G9; order JAJDCN01; family JAJDCN01; genus JAJDCN01. Next base: position 2,493 of record JAJDCN010000060.1, on the reverse strand, counting down.
ATTCGGTGCGATCCGTAAGTGAATGTTTGGATCGGATGGAATCAGATCCGATCATCGCCACGACACTCATGCTCTCCAGGCCGGTCAGTGGCGATCCGATGCTTTTTCAGCGTCTGCAAGACGAGACGGTGAACCCGTACTTCGAGCGGAACGCGGAACGCTACGTTCGCGCGAAACGGGAAGAGACCGATCGCCGACACGCGCACTACGGCAACAGCTTCGGCATGATGGAGCCGAACGTTAAGGAGACTAAAGGCGGCCTTCGGGATTTCACCCTAGCCCTGTGGCTGGAGCGCGTCATCGACGGCTACAAAACCTTCGAGGAAATCTGTCAAGCAGGTGTTTTCTCCCGTGTTGAGATGGACGAGGCCGTGGCGGCCTACGACCGCCTGTGGTTGTTCCGCTGCGCCATGCACAACCTGCGCGGCGCAAAAACAGACCGCTTCGACGTAGACTTACAAGGCGAAGTGGCTCAGCAACTTGGCTACACGGATACGTCGGAGGCAGAGGCGGTCGAGGCCTTCATGAAGTCCTACTACCTTGGAGCCAAGGCGATCTTCCGATTTCTGCGCAATGTCTTGGTTCGAAGCCAGGATCGATTTGAGCCACCTGAGCATCTGCCTATGCGGCGAAGGCTGTCCGATACGCTGTGGGTCGTGGGCAATCGATTGATGCCCGCCAACGATTTCCCGGGCTACGAGCCGGATCGTGCCTTGATCGAGCCGTTCCTGGCAGTCGCCTCCGAAGGCTACAACATCGGCAACAACTTGACCCAGGCGATCCGCGACCATTTGCACCTTGTGGATGATCGATTCCGCACTTCGCCGGTAACGGCTCAAGGGTTTCTGGATCTACTCTCCGGTCGGGCCGGAGTTGCGCGGGCGCTCAAGGCGATGCATTGGGCGGGCCTATTAAGCCGGTATCTGCCGGAGTTCGGCGAGCTCGAATGCCTGGTCAACTACAAGATCTTCCATGACTATACCGTAGATGAACATACTTTGGTCGCGCTGGAACGCATCGATGACCTGTACGCATCCGCCTCTGGCGCGGATGCCATCAAGCGTTCGGTCCTGGAAGAGATCAACAAGCCGTGGTTGTTGCGCCTGGCGATCTTGATGCACGACGCGGGCAAGAGCCGCGGTCCGAACCACGAAGAGCGCGGGGCCGTGATGGTCCACAGCCTCGCGCTGCGATTGGGATTGGACAAGGGTGATGCTCTGACCTTGCGGAATCTGGTGCTGAATCACCTGCTGCTATCAAAGACCGCAGGCACGCGCGACTTTTCAGAGCCCAAAGTTGTGCGCGGGTTTGTCGAGGCGGTGGGCGACCTGGAATCCCTCAATCTGTTGTACCTACTTACCTATGCGGATGTCTCTGCAGTAGGGCGCGGCTCCTGGCCTGCTTGGCAGGACGCGATTGTGACGGAGTTCTACCAGCTCTGCTGCGCGACGCTCGCGGAACCCGGTGCCGTCCGGGAGCAAGCCGGGGATGCGCGCGAGCGCATCCTGGGAGAGATCAAGAACCCGCAATTGCGGACCGAGGCCGATGAACATCTGGCGGGAATGCGGGACAGCTACATCTTTGAAACAATCGCCGTGGATGTGGCCGCCCACTTGGCCCTCATTGTGCGGGCCAAGGCGGATGGATTCGCCGTGAACCTTCGCGCCAACGGGGGGTATTGGGATGTGTGGATCGTCGCGCTGGATCGCCCGCACCGTTTCGCACAACTGGCTGGAACGCTGACAATCTGCGGACTCAACATCGTTGGGGCACAGGCGCACACCCGCTCCGACGGCGTGGTCATCGACCGCTTTATTGTAGAGATCGATCCGGCCCACGTGGGCCAAGCGCCCAACCGAGCGGAACTGGAGGCGCGGCTCAAGAAAGATACCGCCAAAGACGCGGCCCTTGCCCGCAAGATACGTAGCTACATGCGTCGCATCCGAGCGGGCGCCAAGCCGCTCGCGACTCTTCGCACACAGGTGCGGATCGACAGCGATCTGTCGCCCAACTTTACTGTGATCGACGTGGTGACTGCCGATCGGCCGGGCCTGTTGTATCACTTGAGCGAATGTCTTTCCGGACAAGGTTTGGACATCGGCATTGCCCGCGTGTCCACCAAGTCAAACGTGGTCACCGATGTTTTCTACGTGACCGACCACGGTGCAAAAATTACCGATGAAAAACAGATCGAAAAACTGCGTTCCACTCTGTTGGCGGTAGTGTCTTAAGAACGACCTTTACCAGTCGTTCTTCTTCGTGTTGATCCCGTGCTTGGTATCGATCTGGTACTGCGCGAGGAGTGACCCATCGGGCTCAAGTGTGAGGATGAAAAAGTGGGTGTCGTGATCATTCTGGGTGAGAACGATTGTCGATTCGATGACCTTGAATTTCCCACCGAAAGTCCGGTAGACCTCGATCCGCGCATTGCGTGGTAAGCGGTTTGTGATTTGCGTCTTGTAGAATTCCTGGGTACGCCAGCCGACCACATGG
>JAJDCN010000059.1 GCA_029260815.1 Planctomycetota bacterium | reverse complement strand
AGAACCCCAGGCGTACCGCCACTGGCCCGAATCGATCGCGAAATACGACCGGGAAGGTGGCTTGAGCGCGGACGGGTTGTACGAGCTGGGCATCCGCAATCTATTCTACGACTTGCGCGACGGTCCCCAGGGAGTGGGCGGCGTTCCCGGTTACGGCCCGAAGAGCGTTCAAAACCAGTCCGAGCTGCCCAGTATTTTTCGAAAAGACGGCACCTCTTGGGCCGATGACGACGGCCGCAACTTGTACATCACCATGTGGGTCAAACCGGCCTATTCCGGCAACGGGCGTCCAAACCGGTACGCCTACGATTCCGCCGAGCAGTTTATCAAGCCCCACCGCCTGCCCAATCCGGTAGTCTGGGCACTCTCCAACCAGGGTACAGACGAAACGATCAGTGGCCTTGGTAGAACCTTCTTCCCAAACTCTTCTGTACGATACCCCAGGGAATTCGGAACGATTGAAGATACGGATGTCGATGGTGGTGCAGGCAATCAGGGATTTCCCCATATGCCGTGGCTGTGGCAGGCGCTGGAGAAAGTGCCGGTCGACCCAAACCAGCCAAATGGCGCAGAGGAACTAAGATGGACGCGCTCGGAGTACTGGGCAAAGACAAGTCTACCGGTCGAGCGACCGGATTTGCATTCGGGAGCGCCAAGCTTTTACGGATTTCCAGTCTGGTGGAAGCAAACGGTCAACCCCATCCCTCCGTTTGGTCCATTCCAGAGCGGTACGATTCATGACCGTGGCACGGCGGCGGGATTCCTCCAATCGAGATTTTTTGGGCCGATCTATACCACGATCCCCAATATGTTGATGGATCTTCAATTTTACTGGGCGGCGCAGCCCTGGGCAGATGATACAGGGAACGTGGATCCGCATCATCCGTTTCCACAATTCAAAGATCACGAGGCATTCAACAATCTCCAGATCTGGCACGATATCGCGTCAAGCGCCTTCAACCACGAGGTGAATGGCATATTCAACGGCACAATCGCTCGTAGCTTTAAGCCGGTCATCCCCGGTTGGTCGAAATATACCCGCATCGATCGAGACCCCATCGGTGTCGGAGGCGTTACAGGAATGATGCATATGCCCGGCACCCCGCCAGGTGGCGCAACGAACTCTGAGTTTGGGGACGGCTTCCGAAACGATAGCGTATGGGGCAACGAGCGGAACCGCGCATATCCATTTTATGGACGTCCCCTTACTGCGCGACTGACACGGTATGTGAACGTGTTCAAGGCAGGCATGACAAAGCCTAATAAAATCGTTGGTGATCCCAATAGAAAAATGGATGGTCGGTTCTTGCACTGGGCTGTCTACGACCCGCCCGCGAGGAATCTGCAATACGATTCAAACGAAGACTTCCTTATGAAGAAGGGTGAGTGGGTTCGCGTCTCCTACGCAATCAAGGAGCCGGTCAGTTCAACCCCGTTGTCGGTTCCAAGCCGAGCCAGTTCCGACGACCAGCAACACGGCTACCACAAGATCTGGGTCTTCGGCACACCGAATGACTTTGCCCCCGATCCGGAAATCTTTACGCGTTCCGTTTACGAAACAGCCGATAAGGAAAGGCATTCGCGTATCTATCAAGGCTGGTGGATCAATCGGCCGCAGATCGGCCAACGTCAGCACAGTGCTTCGCGCAACGCTGCGCCAATAAATTATTGGGATACGCTAAATACCGGGTCCGGTCAAACCTACGATGGCGCAAATTGGCCTAACCAGGGGGTCGCAACAAGTATCTTTGTTGCGCCTGCGGTGGGTGCGAACTATCTCATAGAAACCATTGACATGGACTTTGGCGGCCAGGACGCGGGCTATTTCGGTCGGCTGGAGCAGGTCAACCTGGGTCCCGGGTTTGCGGGCACCCTTGATGAGTACATGATCCTGGGCGGCATCGGGCCGGAAGAGACCGTTGCGGTGTCTGGTTCCACCCTGGAGGCGAAGATCCGGTCCATCGAAAGCTTCCCGATCTTGCGCGATCGGTATCACGGCTACGGGAATTACACCTCTCCGGTCATCACGTTACCGCCGGGGGCGCGCGTGGCGGGTGTGCGGTGGTCGGAATTTATCCCGTATAGTCTCAAGCGACCCGAGGCGTTGGTCAACAACCCAGATGCTGGAGCAAACGGAGAGACTTCCGTCCTGGCCCACCTGATGAACAACGGGGAGACCCTGACCACCGCCAGCCCGTTGGAGATGCCGGATCCCGACAAGATGTTCCCGGGCCGCTTTATCGCCCAGAACTTCCGAGTTCGGCTGGAGATTCAGGCCACGGTCCACGACGATTTCGTTGGTCGCAACCCGGTGCGCTCCGACCGCCTGCTGGATACACCGATGGTGGACGATATCCTGATTCTCTATTCGACCGGCTTGCAGATTTTGTTCTGGGAGGAAAAGGTCTAGGCCTGTCTCGAAAGGCTTAGGTCAAGTCTGGTGGCGCGATGACCAACGGTTACTGACGTTTTCTACGAGTCTTGCGGATCAGCCCCAGAGAGCCTAAACCCATTAGCACAAGTGTTCCGGGTTCTGGGATCGGGACCGCGGCGCCGAACATCACATCTTCGATCCCCACGCCATCCACGTCGCTGCTGTCTTCAGTAATCTGGATGCTCGCGATGGCCACATCGGTGCTGACGATTCCGAAGAAAAAGTTTTTGTCGGTCGTGGTCGTGAAAGAACCGAACGCCGGTAGCGCGCCCGAAAAAAGGACGCTGTCGTCGGTACCCTTAACGACCAGGGTCTCGTTTACGGAAGTCGCCTCGGAATGGACAATCCATAGGCTCGCGGAATGGACGACCGTTATAAAATCGACCAGCAGATCCCCGCGATCCTGCCCGTTGGTATTGATCAGCATATTCGAAGGCGAATGGGCTCCGGCGCCGATATCGATTGCTTTGAGAACTCCCGTTGTAAGCGGATCGGAGAAAAGGACGCCGCTGCCCGACCATTCCGTGCCCGCGACGACGGTCCCGTTGGCCAATGCGTCGAAGTTGATATGTGTCAACCCGCCGCCGACATCAGCCAGAAATGCAGACTCTTGCGCATTTTGATTGGTGTCTCCCGCCGTTGGGTCCTGGTAAACAATGATGGTGGCGAATGCTGCATTGCCGAGAACAAAAAGATGGACTACCAGTGCTGCTGCGGCGATTGAACAAATCTTTTTCACGGTCCGGCTCCCCAAGTTTCCTATTTCCCATTTCCCCTGGCTGCTAGGACGGCAATTATATTCTACTCTTTACAGCCGAAAGTCAACCCTGTAATCTCTTCTGTGAACAAGCCGAGACCGCTGGTCGGGTTGTTTTAGGGTGGGGTGGGATGGACATAAAAATTCGATTTCTGGGTGCCGCGCAAAACGTCACCGGCTCCCGCTATCTGCTGGAGGCCAATGGAACGCGGCTGTTGATCGACTGCGGGTTGTACCAGGAGCGGGATCTCCGCAGCCGCAACTGGGATCCGTTTCCGGTTGACCCCAAGGACATCGATGCCGTGCTGCTAACCCACGCGCATCTGGATCACTGCGGCTACTTCCCCAAACTGTTCCGCGATGGATTCCGCGGGAAACTTTATTGCACGCGCGCCACCGCGGAGATTGCGCGGATCATCCTAGAAGATTCGGCCTATTTGCAGGAGTCGGATGCGAAATTCAAGCAGAAGCGGCACAAGCGTGAAGGCCGACGCGGCCGGCACCCCGAGATCCCACTGTATACGGTGGAGGACGCGAAGGCGTGCGTCAAACGCTTCTCGCCGGTGCGCTACCGCAAACCCGTTGAATTGGCAAATGGGGTCGAGGCTACGTTTTACAACGTGGGTCATATCCTCGGCGCCGCGTTCATTCGCGTGACCGTTTCGGAAAACGGCGCATCGCGATCCATCATCTTCTCTGGAGACGTCGGGCGGAGGGACATGCCCATCTTGAAAGACCCTACGGTCCCGGAGTCTGCGGACTACCTACTGGTGGAGTCCACCTACGGCGACCGCGTCCACCCAAACAAAGTCGACATCGAAGACCGGCTCGCGGAGGTGATCAACAAGACCCATGAGGCGGGCGGCAATGTGGTAATCCCGACCTTCGCGCTGGAACGGTCCCAGGACGTCTTGTACCATCTCAACGAGTTGTATCTCCAGAAGCGAATCCCGCCCTTGATGAGCTTCCTGGACAGCCCCATGGCGATCAGCGTCACGGAGGTCTTCGAGCGCCACCCGGAGCTGCACGACGAAGAAATGAGCGACCGGGTCAACCAAAACCGTTCTCTCTTCGAGCTGCCGGGGTTGAAGATGACGCGCGCGACGGAAGAATCAAAAGCCATCAACCGCATCCGTGGTACGGTGTTGATCCTTGCTGGCTCCGGCATGTGCACCGGAGGACGGATTAAGCACCACCTGGCGCACAACATCGTGCGCCCCGAATCCACCATCCTGCTGGTCGGCTACCAGGCCAACGGAACCCTGGGCCGGCACATCCTCAATCGGCCCAAGGAGGTTCGCATCCACGGCAAAACGCTTCCGATCCGTGCCCGAGTGGAGCAAATGGGCGGCTTGTCCGCTCACGCCGACCGAGAGGACTTGACGCGGTGGCTGTCCGGCCTGAAGGAGCCACCTCGGGAGACGTTCGTCATCCACGGTGAGCCGAAATCCGCGCAGAGCTTTGCGGATCTTTTAAAGACCAAGAAAGGGTGGAACGCCTCCGTTCCGGCGTACGATGACGAACGGGTTCTGGATTAACGCTCGATCCGTTTGTCAACGTCGTTTGAACATGTGTCGAATAACGATCGTGCCGGAGATCATGTAGGCGATCGCGCGATTTAAAATGAACGCAGAGAGGATCACCTCCTCCGCGATCTCCACACCTGGCGCCGCGAAGGCCTTCATGGCACTTCCTTCTAAAACTCCAATGCCATTGATCGAGATCGGGATAAAGGTGACAGTGCGGACCAGCCCATTGAGCCAAAAGATGTCGGGCAGATGCGCGGCCGCGTGTCCAACAGCGAGCAGACCGAAATAAATGGTCAGGGCGCTGATAGCAATTCGGACAACGGCCAGACCGACATTGAGCGCTAGGGCCCGCTTGCGGAACAGAAGAAAGTCAACGGCCATATGCCCCAGTGGCAGCGCGCGAGGAAAGAAGGGTTCGACGAGCCGATGGCGGACCCACTTGCGCATCGGCTGGACGAGGAGGCATGCAAGTCCCGTCCCGGCCATGACTGGTCCGGCTGCCAAGAGCCAAAGGTCCGCGCCTGGAAAATACACGGCTACGGCCACAATGGAGCTGATTAGAAAGAGGACCAGCATGATCACTTTGTCCAGAAGGACTGCGACGACGCCCTGCCCGGTCCGGACTCCGTGCTCTTTTAGCAGAGAGCCCAAGGAGAACTCGCCCGTCTGAGCCGGCGTGAACGCCCCAAAGGCGTTGGCGACGAAGTAGCGACGGACGATTGTGCCAATGGGCAATTCGCGGTTAACGGTCGCACGCAGAATTACCGCCGTGCGCAGGCCCCCAAGGATCACGAAAAGAAAAAACAGGCCAACCAACAGCAAGATGTACGATTCCCGGGCCCCAGACAGAGTTCCACCCAAGCGCGATAGATCGACCGCATGCAGGATGTAGGCGGCCAGAAATATGGAGATGGTGAGCTTGACAAAGAAGAGACTTCGGCGCTTGGCGGGCACGGTTGTGGATGCGACCGTAGGTGTGGCGAGCGAGCCCATTGCCTACACCACGGTCTGGCTTTGAATGATCTCCACTTCGGCCGGCGGCTGTGTTGTGGGCTCAATGTCGCGGAGAATTCGCAGAGGATTTCCCGTGGCCAATACGTTTGCCGGCACCGGTTCCCGAACGAGGCTGCAGGCCCCGATCACGGAGTTTTCTCCCACGGTCACGCCGTGCAGGATGACGACGCTGACCGACACCCATACGTTGCGCCGCAGGTGGACCGGCTCCACCGCGACCCCCCGATCTCCGATCCGTCGTCGGTCCGCGGCCAAGGCGTGATTCTGGCTGTCGGTAATGTACTGCGCGGCGATCGCGCAGTCATCATCAATTGTGATGGATCGGGTGCACTGGATCGTCGTGCCGTTGATGCCCACGTGGTGTCCGATGCGCACGCTCGAGTCAGGACGTTGGGTGGAAATGCAGATCGGTTTGATGTACTCGCCTTGAAAGATCACGCCATTTCCGATCTCGACCCGGCCAGGACCTACCACGTAGATCTTTCCATAGACGCGGAAGCGGCGCCCAATGCGGATCTTCTTCAGAAGCAACCGAAACTTAAGCTTGTAGTACCACCCGCGGACCCAGGCAGCGACGCCGCGGAGAAGGTGATGGCGTTTTCGTTTGATCTCCTCAAGGTTCATGGGCTGTTCCACGGTCCGAGCCTACAAATAACCAAAGGTTTTCCCCATAATCAACGCCCACAGATCCCATTCAAGCGGAGCGGAAAAGGCTCGAGATCGCCAACGCAAGGACGCAGACCATCGCATGGGCAACGTCACTAGGTTGACAAGGGAGCGATAGGCTAACTGTTTCTTGTACCGGCGATTGAACTCCTTGAGGTGATACCTGAACCGAACCATGTAAAAGGCGACGCGGATCCGCTTCTGCTGCCAGGCACTGAGCCAAGGATGGTCCGGGTGGTACTGGAAAGCCCATTGGCCCCAGCCGTCGAGGGTGTCGGGCACGGTAAGGCCGGCTTTCTTCGCGTCCTCGAACATGGGCGTGCCCGGGTAGGGGGAGTAAGGGAAAATTCCGTTTACCGTAACCCTGGGATCCATTTCCCACAGTCTCGAAATCAGAGCCAGCGTTTCATTGAATTGTTTTGACGTCTCTCCTGGCGTGCCCGCCATGAAGCTGACGATGGGCGTAACGTCGTTGTCGATACATTTTTGTACGCCCTCTAGGATGTCTCGAACCTTGATTGCCTTTTGGATCGTCACCAGCATTTCTTCGGAACCCGACTCGCCACCGAAGTAGAGTTTGGAGCAACCGGAGGCCTTGAGTTTCTGCATGTACTCGTCCGTGGACCGTCGGCATAGATCCAGCCGGCAACTGGCGCTCCACTGGAGTTTCAATCCGCGCTCAAGGATCAGGTCATAGATCCGCTCGGCGCGCTTGACCTTAATAAAGAACTCATCGTCCACAAAAGCAAAACGACGCACCCCGTAAGTTTTTACCAGATGTTCCAATTCGTCTACGGTTTTGTCAGCGATGGGGGCCCGCCAGGAGCGGTTGTTAAATTCCAGGTTGTAGCAGAAAGTGCATTTGAACGGACAGCCACGGGATGTTTGATAATCGAAATTGTCCAGGCAATGGGGATATCGGTCGATGTTGACGAGGTCATAGGCCGGTAGGGGCAGCTCGTTCATGTCTATGAACGGGCGCTTTGGACCCGTGATTAATTCTCCGTTTCGATGGACCACGGTTCCAGGAATCCCGCTCACGTCGCGTCCTGAATTGTGCGCTTGGACGATCTCCAGAAGCGTTTGTTCCCCTTCGCTGTCTACGGCAACGTCCACCAGTGGATGCACCGCGGTTTCTTCCAGATGGAGCGTTGGATGAATGCCGCCCCAGACGAACAGGGCGTTCGGCAGTCGGGACCGAAGATAGGTCGCTGTCTCCAGGGAAAAGCGGATCTGCTGTCCCGTCATGCAACTGAAACCGACGACATTGACACCCTCCAGGTCTGCCGTCCGGAGAGTTTCTACGGTATCGATTCGGAGATCCAGAATGCGCGATCCGATATTGTGCTTCCGCAGATAGGCGGCAAGACACAGTGTCGATAAAGGCAATCGGACATTGGCCATTTCCTGCAGAGTGCTGACCATCTGCCCGGGGAAGACCAAAAGTACGTTTGTATTCATCTATGTTCCTCGATCCGGTCCATGGACCGGTGGTAGGGCGTTATGGTTTCATTCCGTGTCTGGCTTCCGCGCCAGGATCACCAGTCCACTGCCTTCTCGTGGGCGCAGAAGGCGTCCGAACTGAGACAGCGCCAGTAAAAACGGAAATGCCAATGCGTACAGCGCCCGGCGCTGCTCTCGGCCACCGGTGATTAAGTACGAGACGTCGTTGACTAGTGTCTCGACCGATCCGTAACTGTAGAAGGAGCTCTCGATTTGGAATCCGGCTTTCTGGAGCATGGCACTGAGCCCGTCCCGGGTATAACCGGGACGCACGTGCCCTTCGATACCCATGAAGTTGAGCCGCCGCCATCCGAATAGATTGCGCGTCAGGTGGGGCACGTGGAACAGGATGCGCCCGCCTGGCGCCAGGGCGCGGTAAAAAACACCGCATTGGGTCTGGTCATCTTCCAGATGTTCCAGATTGTCGGTACTAAGGATCAAATCGTAGCCAGCGGATTCGGGCAATTGGGTAACGTCCAGGATTGCGAATCGGCAGTTGGTGTACTTGAGCCGCCGACTGATGCCGTTGTTTCGCGCCACTTGTGGTTCGGCAACGTCCAGTCCGGTTACTTGAGCGTCGGGGAAAAGTCGAGCCAGAGAGAAGGCGAAGCAGCCGCGTCCACTGCCCGCATCGGCGACGCGAGTCAGCCGATGGTTCTGCAACCGCTTCATCACCGGCAGCAGATAGCGAGCTCGGATACGCATCCCGAGCACGGGAGCGCCGAACAGCCATGCGTACAACCGCTCGATTCCCGAGAGGGAAGGATCATACGCGATTTCGATTCCAAATCGACTCATCGTTACCAAAGCATTTTTCGATTCACTGGAAGCTGGGGGTGGCGCGCGCACGCGGTCCCTGGTACGCCTCCTCTATCTAGTCAATATCGGAGGATTTGTGCTGGATCTGAAGGGCGAATAAGAATGGGACGAAGAGGGGACTCTGCTATAAGAGTTTAATATAAATATGGTTATGGCTTTATGCCCGCCCGCCGGCGCAGCGTGGCGGCCAACGCCCGGCTCATCCAGGCGTTGCACCAGCGCATCAGGCAAAACCGCTTGGTCCACCAGCGGGTCTTCTGGTAGTAGAAGAATCCGCGCGGGTCGTACAGATGGGAGAGGGTCCAATCCAGGATCATGTCAGTCACCAGGGCATAAGACTCGTCCCGTTCTGCGGCCCGCGTGAAGCACAGGATCCCCGCCGCGGCGCCGTGTATATCATAGGGGTATTCGCTAGAATCCATCCACCGGGGCGCTCCCTCGGGGGTAAACAGGTTGTGTTGGTAGAATGCGATACCTTTCCAGTACGCGTCGTCGAAACCGTCATCGCCCGAAGCGACGCGATACCGATCCAGACAGTCGAGGATGATTCCACTATGGTAATTGTCATGGGCAATCTTTGAGTCACCGGGCGGATCGGTGTAGTACCATGCCCCGTAGTCGGTCTGCTTGTCGATCACCCAGTTGATCAGGCGCCGGGACTCGCGGATGTAAGGCTCCTCCTCCAAAAGGTTTCCCGCCTCGGCCAGAAACGCGCCGGTCAAGGCCGGCACATCCATCACCGCCCAGTGGACCGCCGCATCTGGAACGTAGCTGTAGCACTTCATGGTATCGGTGTCACACAACACCCGCGGCTCGTTGGTGAGAAACCGCGCGATTCGAGGTAAACATTCTCGAAAGCGGGATTCGCCCGTCAAGCGGGCTGCTTCGAGAAATGCGAACCCGATCCAGCAAGTCACGACGCGGTTGGGAAGGTGCCGTGGCGCGTAGAAACCGACGTCCTGCCAAGGATAGGGATATCCCCAGGACAAACCTTGAAAGCCGGTGGACGGGTTCTCCAGTAGCCAGTCGAGCAGTTGGATCGCCTCTTCGAGATCTTCCGAACGTCCCTCTGCGGTGTAGCGGTCCAGGAGGGTGTTGGCGAACAGCCCGATGCCTTTCGGATTACGAGTGTGCGGGACCAGAAGCAGCGGCCGGAGGTTCCACGGAGCCCGCATTACCGACTGGATGGCGAGCAGCCGCGTCCATTTACTCCAGCCGAACAGGGGGCCGAGCACAAAGCTGTTGAGCCCATCGTGTTTGTTATGCCCGGCGTAGTCCCGTTGGCGCGAATAGGTCAGTGTCGCGTCTAGGACCGTGCGGTAATGCGCTGTTCGATTTCCCGCCAATCGCGTCCCTCCAGGAGCCGAGATTTCACGCCTGAGCGGCTTTCCATACACTGTTCCATATTGGCGGCGGCCCCCCGGCCCACTATCGCGTTAGCGGGCGTCTGAGGGGCTCTGGAGGCCGCACGGAA
>JAJDCN010000058.1 GCA_029260815.1 Planctomycetota bacterium | reverse complement strand
CGCCTTGCTTTTATTACCACCGCTGCTCGCTCTTCTATCGGAGTTGTACGAAGTGTTTTTTGCACTTTAGAGGTCTCTCCTGTCGTTTTCTTTTAGTTACCAGCCAGACCCCAGCTGCTCAAATAATTGTCGATTTTTTTTCGCAGGGTCTGAAATCTCCTAACAAAGTCCTACAAGGCGGTTACCCCTTCTCCCACACAGATTCAGAGGTTTTCTTGATTCTTTTCTCGGCTCCTGTTGTCTTGTTTGTAGAAGCAGCGCTTCAAAGGAAATGCACGAACCGTTAGATCTTGCACCGGATTTGTCTCGGCAGGCAGATCACGCAATAAATAGACTTAGAAGGAAAAACCATTCCAATTGTTAGGGGGGGTAATATGCTCACTTTACGAAGGGGTCTGTATTTCGGCACGATGCTCGTGCTGTTCACATTGTTGGCGAACTCCATGGCCACTGCGGCGACAATCGCATCGCTCGCGGTCACGAACTTGGACGACTTCGATGGTGCGGGAACCAGCCTAATCGACGGCACCGCAACGTTGAAGGCCACGTTGGATTCGTCCTATGCGGGCGATATCAATCCGGCCCTGTACTTTGGCGATGTCGAAAGCCGCGTGTATTGGGATTCGGGTCTGGACGACACCAATGGCACGGCCGATGACAAAACACATGTGCTCTATATCATAGAACACGGTGCCAATTCCACGATTCCGTTGCGAGAGTTTGACATCACCGACAGCCAGGTGGCAAACGTCCTGCAGATTGGCGACGTGATTCAGAGTGGTGACTTGGACTCTCTGGACGACTCGGCCGATCCGCCGACCCTTACTGGTGATCCCCTGGATTCCATCGACACCTTTGAAGGTGCCTTCAATTCGATCGGCTTCAACTGGGAAGATGCCAACGGCTTCGTCCTGGGCGGTGACAAGGTTGCCGTATACCTGACCTACCAAGGCCTGCTGGATTGGTCGATTATCGATGGCCGCACGAAAGACACCCAGAACATCTCCGAGTTCTTCGATGTCCTGGCGGTCACTGTGCCCGAGCCGGCTACGATGCTGCTGATGGGTTCTGGCCTAATCGCTGTTGGCCGGATCGCCCGCAAGAAGCGGAATCGTAAGGAGCAGAAGTAAAAGCACCTGGCCCCGGACTACTGGGGCAGCCAAAAGAGAGAAAGTCCTCTAAAAAACCTCATGATCGAGCGGACCGGAGCTTTCCGGTCCGCTCGATTTTTCTGTTTCAGCCTCGATGTTTTTCATCCGACGCCTAATTCTTAAAATTCTCCCTGTTTTCAAAGCCCCTTTGTCGATTTTCTAGAGCTATTCTTGATACTGCTGCTCAAGCGATCTTTTTCGATTTTTTCCAAGAAAAAAATAAATCGCTGTAATCACTTTAGATAAAACAGGTTACGGACAACCCATAGGGCAATAGTGCATTTCCAATCGATGTTTTTCCAGCCCTTCTTCCCTAAAGACTGTCTTGTGCTAGTAAGCATCGCTTCAAAACGGAGTGAAAACAGTTCCGTCGTTTAAGGCTCGCCACATGGGAGCGGGCCAAATAAAAGCGGACAAAACAAAACGAGTGTTTTAGGGGATTTTTGGATGCAAGTAATACGTAAAAGCCTTTTTGCCGGAACGTTCTTGGTGTTGTTCACACTGTTGGCAACTTCCATGGCCCAAGCGGCCACGATCGCTTCTTTGTCAGTTACAAACTTGGACGATTTCGATGGAGCAGGAACCAGCCTGATCGATGGCACCGCAACACTGAAAGCTTCAATCTCCCGTTCGTTCGCAGGCGACATTAACCCGGCTCTGTTCTTCGGTGATGTCGAAAGCCGCATCTACTGGGATTCCGGTATTGATGACACCAATGGTACCGCTGACGACAAGACCCACGTCATCTACATTATTGAGCATGACGGCTCCTCCACGATTCCGCTGCGAGAGTTTGACGTGACCGACAGCCAGGTGGCAAACGTCCTGCAGATCGGCGACGTGATTCAGAGTGGTGACTTGGACTCCCTGGACGACTCGGCCGATCCGCCGACCCTGACTGGTGATGCCCTGGATTCCATCGACACCTTCGAAGGTGCCTTCAATTCGATCGGCTTCAACTGGGAAGATGCCAACGGCTTCGTCCTAGGCGGCGACAAGGTTGCCGTGTACCTGAGCTACGCCGGTCTGCTGGATTGGTCGATTATCGATGGCCGCATCAAAGATACCCAGAACATCACCGAGTTCTTCGATGTCCTGGCGGTCACCGTGCCTGAGCCGGCTACGATGCTGCTGATGGGTTCTGGCCTGATCGCTGTCGGCCGAATCGCCCGCAAGAAGGCTAATCGTAAGGCCCAGAAGTAATACTGCCTTAAAAGAAAATCCTTTTAGACACTCAAACCGAGCAGGCTGGAACTTTCCGGCCTGCTCGGTTCTTTTTTGCGCGGAGGGCTTTCTATTTGAAACCCAACACCGTGTCGCCATCGCGGAACATGACCTTCTGGCCAAGCGACATGATCTGGCCGAGTTCCGGGCGAGCCCGCAGCAGGTTGAAGTACTCCTCGCTCATCGCTTCCATAACAACGGCCTTGGCGATCTCCTCCTCCTTCAGCCCCACCTCGACCCAGGTACCGTCCCGGCCTTGGAAGAAGCTGCGGTTGTCGATCCGGCGGTGATACAAGGCTGCCAGTCGGCCCAACGCCGCGAAATCCTCGTCCGCCTTTCCCTCCAAGCCCCGAATCGGCCCGCCGACCTTGCCGCCGACAGACGTAATGGATTTCAGCTTTTCCGCCACATCCACCGCACGCGCTCCAGAACGCGCCGCCAACTCTGCTGCTGGCGCGCCTTCCGCCTGCCCGGCCTGCTCTCTTAAGGCGTCGAATAGCCTCGAGCGTCGGTCCCTGTCTTCGAACGCATCTGTCCGACGTGCGGCCGCGACCCGCGGGTCGCCGTCTTCCAGGACGATAATGGAGGTGTACGGGGTGACGATACCGAACTGTTTGCTGAGTCGGACGACCTCTTCGCGGACCTCTGGGGTGTCGCCATTGCGGCGGATTTCGTCCAGAAGGTAGGCGATCTTGTGATGGGCCCATAGCGTCGGAATGTGGGTGGCTGCAGAAGACTTCTCGGCAAAGCTCGCCTCGTACGTATAACTTTTCTTTCCTTCGTCGGTCTTGCCCTCCAGCGTGATCGCCGCGTGCCCGGCGCCATTGTAGCGACCGAAAACTGCGATCTGCGTACCCTTGAAGACATCCGGCAGCGCCTTCGGGTACACGTCGGAGATCTTGACCTTCTTCCCTACGCCGATAGACACGTCGGACAGAACCGGCGAGGCGATCTTTCCGTAGAGGGAACTGACCTTGAGTTCGATGTCTTCCTTGGGCGTTACGTATTCGCTGACCGCCTTGGTGGCCGCCGCCAGACCGTCCAACAAATGTGTATTCACATCGAAACCGACGCCGAAGGCGAACAGCCGAGCCGCCTTTCCGCCGTCGGGTGCCTTGTTCAACACCTTCACCGCCGCGACGATCTTCGTCGGGTCGGTTTCGCCAAGCGTC
>JAJDCN010000057.1 GCA_029260815.1 Planctomycetota bacterium | reverse complement strand
GGGGACCCGCTTGGGATTTGACGGGCCCAAAGGGGCTTTCCCGATCACGCCCGTGAAAAAGAAACCTTTGTTCCAGTTGTTTGCCGAACGAATTCAGGCCACCGGTCGGCGCTACGAGACGCGAATCCGCTGGTTCATTATGGTCTCCGAGACGAATCACGAACAAACGCAGCAGTTCTTCGATGAGCATCGCAGCTTCGGGATCCACCCCGGGCAGATCCAGATGTTCCGCCAACGGATGATTCCGGCGCTCGACATGAACGGAAAGTTGATCCTTTCCGAAAAGCACCGCATCTTTACCAATCCCAATGGGCACGGCGGCTCACTTTTGGCTTTGAAAGATTCCGGGGCACTGGAAACCATGCAGGCTGAAGAGATCGAGGAGATCTTCTACTTCCAAATCGACAACGTCCTGTGCCGGGTACTGGACCCGACCTTTATCGGATACCATCACAAAGTCGGAGCACAAATGTCCAGCAAGGTGGTTCGCAAGACTGTTCCCACCGAGAAGGTTGGCCTGATCGGGCGCGTCGATGGCAAACTGGGCTGCATCGAATATTCTGATATCTCCGAGACCGATGCCGCCCGTCGTAACGCCGATGGGACGCTGGTCTTTTCTTCCGGCAACTTGGCGATGCATATGCTTCGTGTGGACTTTGTCGACGAACTTACCCGCGAAGGGTTTTCACTTCCCTATCACAAGGCAATCAAAAAGATCCCGTACATTGATGACAGCGGCAACCCTGTGACGCCCGAGCAACCGAACGGGGTCAAACTGGAAACCTTTGTCTTTGATGCATTGAGCTTTACGCGAAATGCTGTGACAATGGAGGTCGCTCGGCCCGAGGAGTTTTCTCCGGTAAAGAACGCGGACGGCGAAAATTCACCACAAACCGCCCGGCGCGCCCTGACCGAACTGTATGCGCGCTGGTTGAAAACGAGCGGCGTCCATGTGCCTCTCAACGAGGAAGGCATCAGCGCCCACCCAATTGAGATTTCGCCCATGTACGCTCTCGACGACCGGGAATTGACCAAAAAAATACAGCAGAACCTCAAGATCGAAGGCCCCTTATACCTCGAGTAGGAAGAGCGATGAGCAATACCGACGCAATCCGCCTAGATTACAATAACGTGATGGCTGACGTCATCGGCCCTGAACACGGATTTACAAAGGACGATCTCCTCGATATGACGGCGCGCGTACTGTCGGGTCACGAAGCTCTCGTTGCCGAGCGCAAGGCCGGAAAGCTGCCGTTCATGAATCTGCCCTACACGGATTCGGTGGTTGCGGACATCAAAGCCACTGTTGGGGAACTCAAGGACCAGATCGAAGACTTCGTCGTCTTCGGCATTGGCGGCTCCGCCTTGGGCAACATCGCGCTGAGCTCTTCACTCTCCCACTACTACGCGAACGGCCTGTCCCGCGAGGCTCGAGGTGGATTTCCACGCGTGCACGTTATCGACAACATCGACCCGGATCGCTTCGCCAATTTTCTGGATACAATCAACGTAGAGCGGACGGTCTTCAACGTGATCTCCAAGTCCGGCGGGACCGCCGAGACTATGAGCCAATTTCTTATCACCATCGGCATGCTCAAGGAGCGGTTTGGCAAGGACGTCGCCCCGCGGATTATCGCGACCACCGACGCCAAGAACGGCCACCTGCGGGCCTTGGCGGACCAGGAGGGCTACCGGACGTTTATCATCCCCGATGGCGTGGGCGGTCGCTTCTCCGTGCTTACGCCGGTGGGCCTGCTCTCCGCGGCCTTTGGTGGGATCGACATCGAACAGTTGCTGGCCGGCGCCAAATTTATGGACGAGCGATGCCAGGATGGCGATCTGTTTATCAACCCCGCCTACATGAACGCGGTGATCCACTACCTGTCCGATACGCAAAAGGGCAAGAACATCTCGGTTATGATGGCCTACGCAAACAGGTTGTACGACATCGCGGACTGGTACCGACAGCTTTGGGCCGAGAGCCTGGGCAAGCGGATGGACAACAGCGGAAACTTGGTCCATACGGGCCAGACGCCGGTGAAGGCATTGGGCGTGACTGACCAACACTCGCAGGTCCAGCTCTACGCCGAGGGGCCCTTCGATAAAATCTTTACCTTCCTGCACGTGGAGCAATTTGACAACACCGTACCGATTCCAACGGAGTTTCCCGACAACGAAGGCGTCGGCTACTTGGGTGGGCGCTCCCTGGCGGAGCTGATCGAGGCGGAGTTTATTGGTACGCGATTGGCTCTGGTCCAGGCGCAACGGCCCAATGTTACAATCGACATTCCGCGGATCAGTCCCTACACGATCGGCCAGTTGCTGTACATGTACGAAGTACAGACCGCGTTGGCCGGCAAGTTGTACGACATCGATGCCTTCGATCAGCCGGGCGTGGAGGCAGGAAAGGTCTTTGCCTACGCGTACATGGGCCGCGCCGGCTACGATGCACAGCGCGCCGCAATCGAGAAGATGCCCCAGCCGAGTAACGAGTTCATGATCGGCTAGATTCCTTGAGCAGTTTCGTCAAGTGCGCCAGGTTCTCCCGCGCGCATGCGACTGCCCCGTGTTCCCGAATCGCTTCGGCCTCCTCTTCCTCGGCTATGATCCAGCCGGTGTAACCCTTATCGACCAATAACCGAGTTACCGCCGCATGGTCGATCATACCCTTGCCCAGTCTTCTCCATCTTCCTTCTTCGTCCACGTCCTTGTAATGGACGTAGGTGATGCGCCAGAGGTAGGCTTCAAACGCTTCCATCAAGTGAATCCCGCCGCGCACCCAATGGCCGGTGTCGGGGACGAGGAAGACGAAGTCCGGATCGGTTCCGTCCATCAGGCGTGCCAACTGCTCGCGTGTCTGTACCATGGAGCCGTAGTGGGTGTGGATCGTCGCGGTCAATTTGTACTGTTCGCGGACTTCCCGGGCGATGGTGTTGAGGGAGTCGAGAAGCAGTTTGAATTCTGCGTCAGCGCTCTCCTTCCCGCCGGTGCCAAGGACGATCAACTCGCAGCCGGACCGGGACAAGCATCGCGCAAGCCTCAGGGCGCCTTCGATCTCGTTGCCCGCCGCGGCCGGATCGCACAGGTCGGTCTTGTAATAGGCCGCGGTCAGGGCAAGCCCGTTGGATTGTACAAGCGAACGCAGTTCGCGTTCGCATCCTTCGTAGGCCAGGATGTCGTCGGCAAAAGCCTCTACACCCGCGTAGCCCGTTCCGGCAATCTGGGGCAGGACTTGGGAGAAGTCACTCTTCTGCCCGTTGTCCTGAATGGCCCAGGTGATCCGCCCGCAGCCGATTTTAATCTTCTTCATAATTATCGATTGCCGTCCTGCCGCCAGCGGTGAATGGTATAGGTGATCTTCACTTCGCCGTCTTTCTTGACGGTTACTGGAAATTCGATCGTCCCCGCGTCCTTCTTCTTAAACGGGTGCGAATTTTTTTCGATTTCCCAGTTGGTCCATTCACCGGGATGCTCCACGATAACAACCTGAACGTCCCCGTCCTCCTTATGATTGCGCAACTTCACGGAGATGTCGGTCCAGTTGTGGAGCCCTTTTTGGACAAAATTGGTCTTCGTGTATTCCGGCGTCAGGTCGAACGCGTCGCCCACGTGGATCCGGACCTTCTCGTTGGTGGGCGTATGATCAATGTCGTCCTCGCCCAACAGTTCCAGCGATCCGTCTGTGTCGCGCTTGTAGACCCGCACGCGGCCCTTGGGCAGGGCCATGCCGACGCGGTTTTTCTTGCTGTTTTCAAACTCTAGGTTGACCATTACTTTTTTCTGGTTCTTCTGATGATCGAAGATGAACCGCTTTTCCACCGGCACGTTGTTGGAATGAAGCAGTTCGATCTGCTTGACCTGATTCTCCTTCACTGTTGCCGGGCGCGGCAGCGTGTAGAGATGGTACTCGAAGAAGCTTTTCTCTTCGAAACCTGGTGCCCCGGCGGCTTCGGCCATTGCCCGGCCTCGCCACTGTGGGCGCGGCTGCTGCGCGCGGTGGATATCGCCTGCAATCAGTTTGAGCTTGGCGTCTTTGTAGGTGGCCCCGGAATTGTTGGTCACTGTGACCCAGCCGCCCAGGTCGATCTGCGTATCGTCCTCGTTAGTCACCACCGTGTAATCGGCCCGCCAGCCGATGCCACCGGTCATGTAAGTAACCTGGCTAAGCTGTTTACCACCCTTGTCGGAGTGGACCTTCCACATGAGTGTGGGTTTCACAATGAGTCCTTCCGGCAGTTTGGGGAACTGGATGTCTTTCACGTTGTCGTTGCGCGCGATCATCGTCAGGCCACCCTTCTTGTCCTTGAGCACGATCTGCGCGTGGTCGAAGCTCATGAGCGTACCGGCGTGAAGGTTCCCGTCTTTGAGAAAGACGGTAATCTCCTTGTCTAAAAATTTCTCTAGCAGCTTGTGCGCGTTGACCAGGTCGTATTCATAATTCTGCTCCAGGATCGACACGTCATCGGGCGCGTCCAGGGATTTGAACCGCACACTCGTGGCGTCGATCTGCTTGGCCACCTCGCCGAAGCGAAGCTCGCTGGTCCCTTTGGCAAAATCCAGGACACGCCGGTCCTTCACGACGCCCAGGTCGGAGTTGTAGACCGTCAAGGACACACCGGCCTCAGGTTTGGCGGCTGGTTTATCCGGCTGGGCATTGACCCGCCCGCCGAAGACGAGCAACAGGCTCAGGGTACAAAGGGCTGCAAAACGCTTTCTCATCGAACTCTCTCCTATCTGTCTTGGATGGTGTATGTAATCGTTGTTTCCTTTCCTCTACCGACGGGGACCTGGAACTTGAACGTTTTGGCATCGGTCTTGGTGTACGGGTGGCTGGACTTCGTGATTGTCCAGGCTTTCCAGTCCCGGTGAGTCTTCTCGATGACCTGGATGGTGACGTCCTCGTCGGTGTGGTTCCGGAGCTTGATCTCGATATCCTGTTCCTGACCATCATGGCGGGTGTGTAGGGCTTTGCGTGTACCGATCAGACCGGAGGCATTGCCGACCCAGATCTTCATCTCTTCACCCCGCGGCAGGTGGTCGATTCGATCTTCACCGACAAGGTGCTCCTCACCGTCCGCGTCGCGGGCCATCACGCGGACGCGCCCGGCCGGCAGCGGCATGCCCATCTTATTGTTCTTGGCATTGCGGATCGTAAGAATGACTCGAACTCCATTTACATCCTGGCCGTACCGGTCCTTGGCATGGTACTCGTAGTGCCGCTTGGACTTCACGCCGGCAACTGGGGCAAACAGTTCGATCTGCTTTTTCTGCTTGTCCTTGATTATCGTTTTCCGTGGCAGAGTGTACAGGTGATATTCAAAGAATGATTTCTCTTGGAAGGCCGCTAGATTCCTAGACCGACCTAGACTCACTCCGAACGACACATTAGAACGAAATTTCTCTCGCACCCGATGAATGTCTCCGGCCATGAGCTTGAGCTTTGCGTCCTTGTAGGTCCCACCGGACTGGTTGTCGAGAGAAACCCAGGCGGCGAGATCAACACGGTTGTCGTCCCGAAGCGTGACGATGTAATCCGCTTCCCAACGCATACCGCGGGTCATGTATGCGATCCGCGTATCGTGCTCACCGGGCTTCTCAGCGCGCACTGTCCAGACGAGTGTCGGCTTGGCGGTCAGCCCCTCGGGCAGCCGCGCAAACTGCAAAGAACGGATTTCCGTGCGTGGCAGCATCTTGACTTTCTCGCTTCCTGGAATGGCAAGGATCAGTTGTCCCGTGTCGTAGCTCTTGAGGATTCCGGTGAGGGTTTCGCGGTCCTTTCCGACCACGGTAATTTGTTCGTTCAGATATTTCTCCAGAATCTTCCCGCTGGAGGCCAGGTCGTATTCGTAGTTCTGGTCCAGTACCCGGGTTCCCGCGAAATCGGTCAGGGACCAAAAGTGGACCGAGGTCGGGTCGATCCCGCTCGCCACACCCTGAAAGCGGATCTCGTTGACACCTTTCTTGAGGTCAAAGGTCTGCCGGTCAGTTTTGATTACGCCCAAGTCCTCGTTGTAGACCGTCACCTCCACGCCCTTATGGAAAGGACCGTCCTTGGCGACGGCGTCGTCGCCATCCGGACCGATCATCTGAGGCGGAAAGAAAAGGGAAAACAGAACCATCGCGGCGACACCGGCGATGGCCACCCGTGCAGTCCACAGGCGGATAGCTTTGCGTCGCCGCTTGGCCTGCAGGACGTCATCGATCTGCTCTGCGATCGGCTGGAAACCTCCGGCCACTTTCAACCCAGGGGTGGCATCGCGCAGCGCGACAACCGATTCGGTCAGGACCGCCAGTCGTCCGCTGCAGGTGGGACAGTCCGCAAGATGCCCTGCGATCTGCTGTCGGCGCTCCGCGTCGAGTTCTTTATACAGATAGCCGACCAAGTCGATCTCAATCCCGTCGCAGGTTGTCTTGGGCTCATCGGGCATCGGGCGCGAACTCCTTGAGGTGCTCCCTGAGTTTCGTCAGACCGTAGTACATGCGGGACTTCGCCGTATTTTCCGAACAGTCCATGACCTTCGCGATCTCGGCAAAGGTCAGGCCCCCGTATTCTTTCATTCGCACGACTTCCTGTTGTTCCAACGGAAGTTTCGCCAGGGCCTGCAGAACCGCGTCGCTCCGGTCCAGTGCCTCCACCGGCCGCGTGAGATCCGCAGGCTCGACTGTCTCCACATCGGCCATCACTTTCCACCGTCGTAGATGACGCCGCAGCTCGTTGCCGGCGATGGTAAACAACCACGGCCGAAACTCCAGGTCACTGCGAAAATAATGGGCGAATCGCCAGACTCGAAAAAACACCTCCTGACACAGGTCTTCCGCTGCGTCCGACCGTCCGCACCCGGCGAACAGGTACCGAATCAGGGCAGACCGATAGCGGTCGTGCAACGAGCGGAAGGCCTCTCGGTCTCCCTCTCGTGCAAGGACCAGCAGTTCCTCATCGCTCGGTCTGGAGGTCGGATCCATGTTCTTCTTTCTAACGAACTATACCCACAATCTCTATTGAAAGTTCTAACGAAATTTCGAGGCGAAAACAATGCCGGATGGTATAATGCGGCCAGTACTTCTCGATCTTGGAGGATTTGCCTTGTCCAACGCACGCACCGTTGTCACACTGTTGCCGAGCGCAACGGAGATCGTTGCCGGTATGATTTCAGACCCTGCTCGTCTGCTGGGGGTCACCCATGAATGCGATTACCCCGCATGGGTTCAAGAAAAGAAAGTACTGATCCGCCCCTTTGCTCCGTTAGCAGCCCACAGTCAGGCAGAGATCGACGAGTTAGTCAAACAGCGCGCCGCCTCCGGAGAGAGCACCTACGAGGTGGATGCCCAATTACTGGACGAGTTGTCTCCGGACGTGGTGGTGACCCAAGGGCTATGCGACGTGTGTGCGGCCAGCGAGTCAGAGGTGGGGCGGGCAATCGCAACCTTGTCTCGTACCCCGAAAGTCGTTTCCTTGAAGGCCACAACGATCGAAGGCATTCTTGAAGACCTGGTGACCGTTGGCCAAGCGGTGGGGGAGGCGTCCGCCGCAAAGGACTGGGTCGAGCAATTGGGTGGGCGGATCGAAGCGGTGCGGACCCGGGCTGCGTCGGTGAAGACCCGTCCGCGGGCGGCGATGCTGGAGTGGTTCGATCCATTCTATGTCGGCGGCCACTGGGTGCCGGAGATGATCGAGGCGGCTGGTGGGACCGACCCCCTGGGCCGCGCGGGCAAGCATTCCTTCGAGATCGGGATGGACGCCTTCCGGGCGGCCGAGCCGGAGATCATTTTGCTGGCCGGCTGCGGGTACGACGTGGAGGAAAACCTCCATCACGCCGAGTCTCTCCCAACGCTGGAGGGCTGGGCCGACCTTCCGGCTGTTCGCGCTGGGCGGGTCTACGCAGTGGATGCCAATTCGCTGACTTGTCGACCGGGTCCGCGGATCGTGGACGGAATGGAGCTGTTTTACGAGCTTTTCCATGGCGATCCGGCGCAGGTAGACGGTTTGAAAGCGAGACCTTTCAGCGGTTGATCAATGCGTTGAGCGTATCCGGATGGATGCTCGCCAAGCCGTCGGCGCGACAGTGGGCGAGCGGTTCGTAGATCGCCTCGGTGCCCCGCTCCTGCTCTTCTGTTAGCCCACACCACAGATAAAGCTTCTTGTTCAGGCGTTTCATCACGTGGGTCATGCCTTCGGCGTAGGCAGAGTAGTGCAGGACCATCGCATCGGCTCGCAAGGCGAGCAGCATGAGCGTGGGGAAGGCTTGTGGAAACCACTTTCCGTGGGCCTTGTCCGGCACGATCAGGCCGGTCTTGACCGTCGGGCACAGCCGCTTGGCCCGGCGGACGTCGCTCGGTGCAAAGGACGTGACCAACACCGCGTCGACGAGATGAAGCCTTTGAACGACCGCCAGTGCCGGCTCCAAGGCAGTCGCCTCCTTGATCTCCAGATCGAACCGGATTGCGCGACCGAGGGCTGAAAGAGCTTGCTCCAGACTTGGGATCGTCTCGCCGCCTTTGAGTTGTACGGTTTGGAGTTGATCCAAGGTTAGATCGGCAACCTGTCGAGTATCGCCAGCGACCCGCTCGAGGGTTGCGTCATGCACAAGCACCGGTACGCCGTCGGAGGTCAGGCGCACGTCGGTTTCGATCAGGTGCGCGCCCATCTCCAGGGCGATGCCGAATGCGGTCATCGTATTTTCGGCGGCGTATCCTGCGGCTCCGCGATGGGCGATGATCTTCATCAGGAATTCTCACACAGAAGCGGTACGGCGCTGGAAGAGCCGGGCGAAAAGATAGAAGGCCACGGCAATCCACAGCAAATGCTTGAACCCCAACACCACCGAAAAGTTTTCTGCTAAACCACCCAATACGATGCCGGCGATGTTGGCCCCGAAGGCCTGATCGGGATGCTCCGCGTCTCGGAAGCCACTGGCAAAGATGATCCCTGCGAAAAAGATCGGGATGAAGACGACCAGCCCCGAACCGATGTACTTGAAGGCATTTGTCATTCCCAAAAAGACTTCCGGGCCGATGAAGATATTGAGGATCAGGCTGGCGATGAGCGCAATGTACCAGGGTGCCAATCGTTTCGGGTGGAACCGGAGTACGAACAGGTTGGCGGCGAGGGTCATTACCAGGATCGCGAAAAAGACAATCGAGTTCACTTTCCACGTCGAACCAAATAGCAGAGCCAAGTGTACAACGCTTTTGGTCTCCAGCAACATGAACCCAGCCCCGAGGAAAAATAGCGTCCAGTGGAACCGAGCGGCGGCGCGCTTGGGTGTGAACAAGATAACGAGAAGAGCCGCAATCCCGCCCATGATCAGCATTCCGTTGCGCGTGAACGCCGGGATCTTTTTCTCGCGCGTGTAGAGGAAAGGCCAGGAATCTCGCGGAACCTGCTTGGCGCTCTCTGACTCGATAACTTTGGCGGGACGAAGGCCCTGCCAGCGTATCTGCCCCTCCGCCGCTGCTGGTGCGGTTGCGCCGAAACCGGTAAGCGGGTTCTTGAAATCGCGGGGGTGAATCCAAAAAAGACCTTGGTTCTTAAACGCGTCGGAGAGTTTATTGTCATTGCGCGCGAAGAGCATGGTAAAGCCGCCCTTCGTGTTTTCCTTGATTTCCAGGACCGACTCGCCTGCTTCGTTAAGCTGGAGGACCACCGGTTCGTGTCCTCCAAAGGTCTCGCGCGCCATGCGTGTCAGGCGCCCGGCGACCCAGCCCTGACGATAATAGTTGTACATCACGAACATTCCGTCGTCCTTGAGGCAATGACGGACGTCTTCGAATGCTTCCTGGGTAAACAGGAAGTTCTCCAGCCGTAGGCTGGAATAGCCGGAGTGCAAGATCAGCGAGTCCACCAGGGCGTAGATGACCATGTCGTATTTTCGATCGGTCTGCTTCAAGAAATTGCGACCGTCATTTACATGAACGTGAACGCGCTTGTCATCGAAAGGCTTGTCCGGATGATGACGACGCCCCAACCGGTGGATGATCGGATCGATTTCCACCGCATCCACACGGTCCGCGCCGCCCCAGAGGGCCGCGGCCACGTCATTTCCGGACCCAGCCCCAATCACGAGAACTTCAAAGGGCTCCTGGCTCTTGGCCGAATCTTGGATCGCCTGGCTCAACAAGTGGGGGATGAAATAGTCACCCTTGTGTGTGGCGATCTTTTTCATTCCTTGATGGCCGATTCCGTTGACGGAAATATCCAACGACTTCGGTCGGTAGTCGATCCGGTAATAAGGCGACCAGTGGACCTCTCGCTTGCCTGGCCCCTCGAGCAATTGGTTGAACAATCCAAGCCCGGCGATGCCGACCAGGATGAAGGTGTTCAGGGCAAATCCCCAGGTGAACAGTCGGGTCTTCAAGGAGCCTCTGGCAAAGTAGCAACAACCGCCCAGCCCGATCAGGAACCACCAAAACGGCGACAGCCATCGGTAGGAAACCACGCCAAAGCCCACGATACCTGCAAGACTTCCGAGCAGGTTGGTAGAGTAAGCAAGGATTCGGTTGGGGATTGCATCAAAACGACGGCCCAGCACCTGTCCCAACCCCACAAACATCAGAACCACAAGCAGGAAGAAGTACCCGGCGATCAATTCGATGGGGATGCCCGATGTGTTGGGGTCCGTGTGCCGCCAACTGGTCCCGAAATAGACCCGGTCGGGCGAATACTGATGCCCAATGTCCACGGTGATACTGTGATCCGTTTGGTACAGATAAATAATCCCAAGGGCCGATACCACAGCGATGAGGCACACCAGTGGCGTCCAATTGATAAAGTTCGTTCGCCGCGATGCGGCCAGGCAGCCGACGGACATTCCCACAAAGGATCCAAGCAAAACGACGTTGGTAAAAAAGGTCAGAAAAATAACGTAAGATCCGAACCAACGGATGCAAGCCAATTCAAAAAAGAGAAGAAGAAAGCTGATCAAAAAGAGCTCCTGGTAGCTCCGTCTCACACCCGGATTCTTCGGGTCGGCCATGCGCATGTCCTCGGACAGTGGAAGGTTGAGGTGAAATCAACTCTTTGGTCGGCCCAGCATAACAGGCGAGGAGGGCAAATCAAGTCTGTAGCGTTTGAACGCTTGATCGAAGAATGACGATCGGTCTGGTACACGAACTGGTGAGGGGGAGAAAAAAATAAAAAAAGCCGGTTGACAGATTCAGGAAAGGGTGGTAAATTAAAAGTGATATTGAGACTCATTATCATAAAAGGCTTGCGAGAGCCTCGCCGATAGAGTAATAAGGGAAGCTGACAACGGTTCTTTGGGGGGCAAGAGACTTGTTGGGGCTGTTTTTTTAAGATAGACCTAAGGAATTCGCTGTTGTGGGTCAGAAGGTACTCGTAAGGTAACTCTTTTTTTTTTAAGGAGTTGGAAGATGATGGAGAAGCAACTGGCACTGGAAGTCCTTGCCTTTGTCGTCTTGGCCGATCTGACGGCTCGATTGGAACCGTTTGTGACCGACGCCCTGGTCGCTGGAGCCAATCGTAAAGAGATTGAATCCGTTTTGACCGCCGCGCGGCGGCAACGCTGAAAATAGAAGGAGATTGTGAAACAAATGATGTGGAGGAGTCGAATGAGAAAGAAGTTTGCTTTGGCCGCCGCTCTGGTTTGCATGATAGTGTCGGCTGCGCCCGCACGGGCGGGAGAACCGGATGGTACTGAACAGCGCCTCCAGCGGCTGGAAAGCCTCTACGAGCAACTCGCCGAGGAGCTGGCCACGGAAAAAAAGAAGAACTACGAGCTTGAGAAAAGCATGCGACATGTCCGGTCCCAAGCGGCCAAGAGCTCAAGCCGTCAGACGGACAACCAGGCCTTTCGCGCGGCCATGGCTAATCGGATGGATGCGTATTTTCAAAATGCGGTTACGGGTGATGTATTCAACGCAGAAGAAAACCATAGAGGTGCGAGCGTAGATGTTGGTGGCTACATAGACCAGGAATTTCATTCCAATGGTCGTGGTAGCAACAATTCCAACTTTGACCAGCACCGCTTCATTGTGAACATCTCCGCGTGGTTGAACAACCGCCTCTCCTTCAATTCGGAAATCGAATTTGAAGGCGGTGATGCTCAAAGTGGGACAAAGACGATCACCCCGACTATGGGAAACTCCTTTAATAACCGAGGTGGTGGGGGACAGGTCGCCGTAGAACAGGCCTATCTGGACTGGGCGCTCGATCAAGCCTTGGTCTTTCGTGCCGGCGCGATCCTGGTGCCCTTTGGACGCCTGAACCTTCTGCATGACTCGGACATCCGCGAATTTACGGAGCGCCCTTTGCCTGCCCGCCTCATCGTTCCAAGCACCTGGACGGAGGCTGGCGCTGGCTTCCACGGCGTGGTGACCCGCGACGCCGTTCCACAGCTTCCAGATGGGACCTCGCTGAACTATGAGGTCTACGTGGTCAATGGGCTACGGGGCGGGGATGGCCGGGTGGATTCCGAGGCGGAAGACCGGGCCGAGCTTTCTGCCACCATTGCTGACAAGGGGTTTCGTGATGCGCGGGCTGGGTTCCGTGACGACAATAATTCCAACAAAGCCATTGTCGGAAGAGTCGGCGTAGATTACAGTCCCGTGGATCTGGACAACTGTATTGCCCATGTGGCCTCCGGAACACAGGTCGGATTCTCCTATTACCACGGCGCCCTGGACGATGCGGAGAGCGTAAAGCTGTCCATGGTTGGTGTCGACGTTCGCACGACCTTTGGTGATTTCTTTGAGGAATGCCTCGGCCTCGGGCCCGGTCCCAACGGCACCGCCCGTGTCGAACTGTGGGCGGAAGGCTACCAAGCCTTCATTGACGGCGGCAACGACGGCCCGGGTGGCATCCCTGGTGGGCTATACGGATATTACGCAGAGTTGCACTATCGCTTCATGCCTGACTTTTTCAAGGAGATCCTGCCACCGGACATGCAGGATACCGCCGCTTTGATGCTGTTGGGCCGGTACAATATGGTCGACCTGGACACCGACATCAGCTCTTCCGGCGATCAGGAACGTTTCGAGTTTGGTCTGAACTTCCGGCCGTACCCTAATTTCGTCATTAAGACAGAGTATCAGATGAATAATTCCACGTCGGGCAAGGACTTCGACGACAATCAGTTCGTTGCGTCCGCCGCCCTGAGCTTTTAAGGGAGAACAATTGAAGAAGATGGCTTTTATCCTGTTCGCGATGTCCGCCATCGGTTGCACCGCGACGGTTTTGACGCCTCTGGATCAAATGACCCACGAGCAAAAGCTGAGTCGGGGGCAGCGATTGTACGAAAAGAAGTGTGCCAGTTGTCACGCCCTGAAGGACCCGATGATCTACAGCGATACCGAGCTATCCGCCGCGACGGAGAAATACGGTACGGAGAAAGGATTGACGCGCCGAGAGAAGGACCTGGTCAAGTACTACCTGGTGTTGGCCAACAACAAGGCCACGACCGGAGCGACGCCGGTGACGCCGATGGGCGGCGCCTTATCCGGTGGGACCCAGGTAGCGCATCAGGATAACCACCGCGTGATAAGCGATCAATAATGTATACACGACCACGATGGCGCGGATCAGAAAGCGAACGCCTCGGAAATTCTTGTGGAGTACCAGAAAAAGCATTCCCAGAGCGGTAATGGTGTACTTGATTGCCAGAAAGTAAGTGCCGCCGAGGATCTCGATGACCAGTTTCATGACCGGGTTCAGCTCCTCGCCGCCGGCGTGCAGGTGCCACAAGGTCAGCACGCCGTCCAGGCCCGATAGAGCGATGACCAGCATCATGGCCAGCACTGTCCGGTTCTCGAACCGATCCACGTAGTAGCTGATGGTCGGATCGTCCGTGCGCCGATTGCCCTGGCGCCGGCCGAAAAACGTGTAGCGGCTGAGCATTGGCGTTGGGCGCAATCGCCGGTCGTCTTGGGCCCGAAGGTCGTCGGGCTGTGCATCGGGCTTGCGTTGTGGGTTTGCCGTCATCTTAGGTCTTCAGTTTTCCGAGTCTTCCGCAGTAATAGTCCCGCACGCCCTTGAACAGATGCCGCATGCCGCTGCTCTTGGGCGCATCGGATCGCAGCAACAGATACGCCACGCCCAGAACGATGACTCGCAATTGCCGCGAGAAGCGCAGCAGAGCATTGCGTGCCGTGCCGTGGTGCTTTACGATCAACAACTGGTTGCGAACGCCATAATAAATCGCAATCGGCGTTTGGCGCCCGCCAGTAGAGCCCCAGCCCTTGTGCCAGACCTTTGCGGATTGAACGACCGCGATGCGCCAGCCAGCCGCCTGAACCCGAAGACACCAGTCAGTCTCTTCAAAGTACCAGAAGTAATCGTCGTTCAACATCCCGGCTGCCTCTACCGCTTCCGTTTTGGCCATGATCGAGCAGCCCATCACGCCGTCCACCTCGCGCACGTCGTCGTATTGTCCTTGGTCCGGTTCGTCGAAACCCAGTTGCACGGCTCGTCCCGTGGCGGGATCGAACCGACTGCCCGCCGACTGGATCACGTCGGGCCGGGCCATGTGGTAGACCTTGGTCCCCAGAATGCCAGTCTGCGGGTCCGCTTCGCCTGCCGCGACCAGTTTGCTGAGAGTGTCCGGCGCAACCGTCGCGTCGGAGTTAAGCAACAGAAAATACGCCGCGCCGTTTTGCTGCGCGAGGCGGATGCCGGCATTGTTGCCTCCGGTGTACCCGAGATTCTCGGGAAGTTCCAGATATTCGATGTCCGGATGTACCGCCCGGATCTGTTCTACCGGCTGCTTCGTCGATCCGTTGTCCACGACGAGGATGCGCTGGTTGGCATAGTCACCGGCCTTCAATGAGGCGATGCATTTTAAGCTGTCTTCCGTGGAGTCCAGATTTAGGACGATCACGTAGACCAGCGGGTTGACCTGCGTGTCGGATCGGATGGCCGTTTTCCTTGCTCGGGCGTAAAACTGCTCGTACTCTAAAGCATTATCGGCTATACGCTTGACGGTCTTTATCCCAAGTCGTAGGGTCTCGACGGCCCCCTGGTCGCACAGCTCCGTCAAAATCTGCGCCAATTCCTGGGCATTCCCGGCCTCAAACAGGCGCCCATCGACCCCATCGGTCACAAGTTCTGGAATCCCGCCGATCCGCGACGCGACCACCGGCACGCCACAGGCCATCGCCTCGTGGATCACCACCGGCGAATTCTCTTGCCACAGGGAAGGGACGATCAAGACGTCGAGGTTCGACAATAGCTTTCCGATTTCTCTACTTTTATATCGCCCGGACAGAACCACGTCCTCACCGGCCACCAACCGCTTCAACTGCTCCTCATAGCGCCGTATCCCCGGGTCCGAGCCGAAGCCGCCCGCGATCGACAGTGGGGCCTTTGTCTCTCGAACTTGCCGGTAGGCCTCCACCAGGACATGGACGCCTTTTGATGGGATCAGAGATCCAAGATAGCCAAACCGTACGGGTTCCACCTTCGCCTGCGGTGCTGCCGCCAGCCTATCCAAGGCGATGCCGTAATCCGAATGGACGATCTTCTCTGGATCGACCCCGAACGCGACGTATTTGTCCAACAGGTAGCGGCTGGGCGCCACAAACAAATCTACGTGGTCGAGCATCTGACGCAGGTGGCTTTGCCGCTTTACGATCCGATCGATCTC
>JAJDCN010000056.1 GCA_029260815.1 Planctomycetota bacterium | reverse complement strand
TTGATGAACGCTGCAATAAGGAGCATGGGCAGACCACAAATTGTCAGTGCCATCAGGGCGAAGACGATGTCCAGCGCCCGTTTGGCTACCGCCCGCCAGCCGAAGATCGGGCTCTCCTGCAAACTAAGGATCGGCACGCCGTCGAAGTCGGAGATTGCCATGTTCAGGGTCATCCAGCTGCGCACGTCCGGCACAATCCGCAGGTCAACCATCTCCCGGGACAAGGCCTGGGTGATCGGACTCAGCAGATCCTGTCGGTCAAAGGGGAGCGCAACGAAGACCGAATCGATCTGTTGCTCGGCAATCAACCGACTGATGTCTTCATGGCTTCCGGCGACGGGCACCCCTTGAATGGTCCGGCCCGCGCGCTCCGGTCGGTCGTCCACGAAGCAGGTCACCCGAATGCCGGTCCACGGATTGCGGTTGAGCTTTTCCAGCAATTCCTGACCGATCCGGCCGGAGCCGACGATCATGGAGCTGCGCTGATTGACGCCCCGCTGGCGTAACCGGTGCAGGATCGCACGCGCGATCGTCCGGGAGAAGACAATCAACAGCGGATTGAGACTGAAGTAAATCGGCATGAACAAACGCGAGTATTGAAACGAGCGGTAGAAGGAGAGTGCCGCCAGCAGGATCACCCACGCCAGGATGCAGCCCTTCAGGATATCGAAGACCTCCTCGCCGATGCGGCCGGTCCGCCGCGGCCGGTACAGTCCGCAAGCCCGGTAGGCGACCAGACTGATCAACACCGCGGCCGGGAGGATCTTTAAATAGGCGGCAAACTCCGGCATCCCTTTGGTTGGATCCACCGGGAACAGACCGGTAGAAAACCGCAGCCAATAGGCCGCGACCCACCCGAAGGCGGTCAGCGCCAAGTCGGAGGTCATCATCAGGGTGACCGCCAGGTGACCGTGTTTCTTGATCAACGCTTAGGTCCCCATAAACGTTTGTATCGTCTGGCGGATCTGCGTCTCAAAACGGGGCAGATCGAACTGCAGGGCTCGGTTCCGCAAGGCGGTCTTGTCGAACCCACCGCCCTCCCGCTCAAACAGCTCCACCGCTTCGGTCAGGGCTTCAGGCGTCTGTTCGTAAAAGAACACACCCGTCGGCTCGCTCACAGTGGTCGTGGATTCTACCATACGATTGCGTCGATTAAAAGGGACTACCGTTTCAGTCACCCCGCCGGCGCCGTAAGCAATTACGGGCCGACCGCTGGCCATAGCTTCCAACGGTGTGATACCGAAATCCTCTTCGCCGGGAAAGATCAGAGCCCGGCACCGCCGATACAAATCGGCAACCTCCGCATCGGTCTTGGAGCCCAAAAATTCCACGTGACTCCCCGCCGCGGCTTTGAGTTTGTCGGCGTCCTGGCCGCTACCGACGATTTTGAGCGGCCGTTTGAGCCGGTTAAACGCTTCGATCGCCAAGTCGATCCGTTTGTAGGGCGCGAAAGCTGAGAGGATTAGATAATATTCGTCGTCCTGATCGCCCGGCGTGTAGTGCGAGCAGTCCACCGGCGGGTAGATCACCTCAGCAGGCTGATGGTAGTGGCGCTCAATGCGGGCGGCGACGGTGGCGGAGATGGCGACAAAACGGTCGACACGCCCGGCGGTCTGTACATCCCACCGCTGCAGGCGCGGGCGCAACCACTTCATGGCGATCCGCTTGGCCGCCCCCGAGCGGCCGGGCGCGAAGTACTGATCGTACATTTCCCAGACGTAGCGCATGGGGGTGAAGCAATAACACAGATGCCGTGTCGGCTTGATGCGCGGCGCGGACTTGGCCACGCAGTGGGAGGATGACAGGATCAGGTCGTACCCCACCAGGTCCAGCGACTCGATCGCCCGGGGAAACAGCGGCAGGTAGGAGCGATACTTCGTGGCCACCGCCGGCAACCGGTTGATGAAGCTGGTATGGATCTTCATCGCCTCGATCGTCGGTGACATCCGTCCGGGGACATGCAGCAGGGAGTACAGATCCGCGTCGGGAAACAGGCGGCAGAAGACCTCCAGGCATCGCTCGCCGCCGCGCATGCCGGTCAACCAGTCGTGTACCAGAGCGACCTTCAACGGGTGGGCCCTCTGCTCATGCGCCCCGCCGCTAGGATGGCTCGGTGGCTGCGAGGCGCTGGGGCACAAACTGTTCGAGCCGCTCGATGGCGGTCCAGAATCCTTCGCCGCCGAAGCGATGGCCCTGCCAGATCTCGGCGATGAAACCGCATCGCAAGTCCGCGAGGATCGGCATGACCTCGGTGAAATCGATTTCTCCCTCGCCGATCTGCAAGCCTTCGCCGTCGACGCCCTGGGCGTCTGAGATGTGCAGGTGGCGCACCAGATGCTTCACCGTCCGCGCGAAGTCGGCCAGGGTGCCGCCGTATGCGTTGAGGTACAGCATGGCGTGGGAGGTATCCAGACAGGTCCCCAGATTCATCTCCTCGCAGAAGCCGGAGATCTCTTTCGCGTTCATGAAGGAATTGTGATACCACTGGCCGCCGAAGTACCACGGGACCGGCGGCATGTTCTCTACCAACAGGTCGATCCCGTCGCGATGGAGTCGCCCGATGGAGTCGCGCAGATTGTCGTTGAGATCTTCCGTATCGTCCAAAAGCCCGTCGCGGCTCATGCCGCCGGGATGGATGACGACTTTGATGCCCCGTTCGCTCGCCGGCTGAAAGCGCGGCGCGATCCGCCGTGCAGTCTCGATGGTCCGATTGAACACGTCGACGGCAAGTCCGCGCAGCTCCGGATTGCGCGAAGACAAATCCAGCAGCGAAGAACCCCAATACTCCGGGGTGTGAACCACCAACTCTTGCGGATAATCTTTCTCGATGACGAACTGGGACTGTAGGTCCTTGTCGGTCATGTGCAGCTCTACCGTCCGGATCGTGTCGCTGACCATTTCGTCCAGGTCGTTGAACCGGGCGACGACGCCCCAGGGGATGTCTGACTTTGGACTGTGACGCTCCAGACGCAGACCCGAGAAATGCTTCTCCCGCAGGTAGGCTCCCTTGGGAATCGCCACGGCAGTCTTTCGACCGACTAGGTCATTGAGAAACAGCGGGCTCAATCCCTTGCCCGGGGAGCGGACGGAGATCATCTGTCGGGTCATGACGGTATCGGCCGGGACGTCCACGGCGGTCACGAGGGACTTGCCCAGCACCTCCCGGTTGACCACCTCGCCGCGGGTAATGCACTTGATACCGGTGCCCATGGACGCTTCCACGTCGCGGACGTCCTTGACCAGTCGCTTAAGCTCCTCCGGTTCCAGGGACGCCGCGTGGTCGGGTCCTTGCATCTTGCGGTTGAGCGTAAAGTGCCGCTCCAGGATACAGGCCCCCAGCCCCACCGCCGCGGAGCTGACCGCGATACCGCGCTCGTGGCCGGAGTAGCCGACCGGCACGTCGTAGCGGTCGCGCAGCTTTGGGATCATCCGCATATTGAGGTTGCCGAAGGGCGCGGGGTAGGAGGAGTTGCAGTGCAACAGGCTGAATCGCGCACCCAAATCCTTGAGTAATTGAACCGCTTTGTCCACCTCGTACAGGGACGCCATTCCGGTGGAAATGATCAGAGGTAGATCCTTAACCACCGCGGCCTCCAACAACTCCACGTTGGTCAGGTCCGCCGAGGAGATCTTGAGCGCCGGCACGCCCAGGGAGACAACGAAGTCCAAACTCTTCACATCCCACGGCGTGCACAGAAACGTGATGTCCAGCTTCCGGCAGTAGTCGGCGATCTCCATGAACTCCTCGTCGCGCAACCGGTACAGCTTGAGCGCCGGGACCAGGTACTGAATCGACTGCTCCCCCAGCAGCGGGTTGTCCAGGATCTCCGGGAGGTAGATTTCCTCCAGGTATCGTTTTTGAAACTTTACGGCGTCCGCTCCGGCCGACTTGGCCAGGGAGATCAACTCCTTAGCGATCTGTATTTTGCCATTGTGGTTCAGACCGATCTCCGCGATGAAGTAACACGGCTGATCGGTACCGACCACACGGTCTGCGATTTTTATAGAATGCATTCGCTCTCTCTATTGTGCTTCGGTTCGGATTCGTTCGGTGCTCACCCCGACGGGTTCGTTCCGCCATTCTACAGAACCGCTCTCCCATGCCAACAAAGAATTGTAAGATTCAAGAGCCTCGCCAGAAAGATAACATGTAACCTTTTCAAGGAAAAGGGTTTGTGCTATCCCAATCGTCCGGTTCCACACGTGCTTCCGGGCCGCCGGGCGGATAGGATTCCGCGGTATCTGGCTCAGCCGGGGGGCGGTCGTCTTCAAGGAGGTCCTGCCCGAACACGCCCAGTAAAAAGTCTGCCAGTTCCACCGGCTCTATGGAGAATTCTATACCCACGACCATGAGGAACAAATCGGCGCCGATTGCGTAGGGCCGATCCGGCTTGTCCGTTCCCGCCAGATTGGGCACGGCCCGCAAGTTGTCCGTCTTCCATAGCAGTAGACAGGCCATGGTACGCTTTTTGTCGAACGAGCCCGTCTGCACCGGTTTGTACGGATCGATCTTGGCGTCGGTTGCCGCCCAGCCGGCGGCGGTAGCATCATACACGCCCAGTCCCACGTGCCCGTATTCGGTCACCGCGGCATGGACGCCCAGGCCCTGCCCTACGCCCACGTCCGCGCGAAACACCTGTGCAAAATCGGCCCACCGCTGCTCACCATACGCGCAGCCGCCGGCGCCCAGGGCGCCCAACAGAACCGCAAGGATCATCATCCAGGAATTTCTCACCCGGTTCCTCCTCATCCGCACTCGTCGGGGGCTTGGTTGATGAGCTTAACTGCGTGGGGGATCGCGTCGAGCAGAAGCTCCAGGCACTCCCGCACGCCCTTGGGAGTACCCGGCAGGTTGATGATCAGGGTCCCGCCCGTGGTGCCAGCCGTGGCGCGGGAGAGGATCGACTTCTTTGTCTTCGCGTAGGTTTGCATGCGCATGATCTCGCCGAAGCCGGGCAGCTCCTTGTCGATTACCCGCCGCGTCGCCTCTGGCGTCACATCCCGCGGACCGATCCCGGTGCCGCCGGTAGTGACGACGAGCTGACAGGTTTCCGCCGCCTCCCGGAGCGCCGCTTCCAGCGCATACAAATCGTCGGGGACCACTTTGTAAACCGCGATCTCCGGCTTCAAGGGCGCGAGAACTTCTTGAATCACCTGCCCACTGATATCTTCCCGCTCGCCCTTGGATGAACGGTCGCTGGCCGTAATCACTGCTACCTTCATTCTACGTATCCTCTCACGGTTTCGATCCCGCTATTGAATGCTCTTTATCCGTCGGCGTCAACTGCGTTTTCCCGCCGCAACCCCGGACCCGCCGGGCAACCGCGCAAATGCCAAAGCAAAAGCCCGGCGTAAACGCGCGTCCGCGCAAGCAGCTTCCGGTTTCCGCCAAGGGTAAAGAGAGTCCCGATTCCCCCCAGCGATAAGTTGGCGAACAGCTTGACGATCCGGCCGATGCGCAGCGCGAGCGTCGCACCAGGGCCGCGATGCTTGCGGAAGAATATGATGTTCGATCGGTCGTATTCGATCTTCGCCGCCAGGGGCGCGATCGCTTTGCTCTGACCCTGCAGGTGGACCGCAATAGCGTCAGGAAGATGCACCACGCTCCATCCGACTTTGCGCATCTGCAGACACAGATCGGTCTCTTCCTTAAAGAAAAAATAATCCTCATCGAACAAGCCGGTCTGCTCCAGGGCCGCCGCGCGGATCAGCATACAGGCGCCAATGACCGATTCCACTTCGGTGGGCGACGTAATTCGCAGGGATTTTCCCGCATAGCGCGCGGGGAACAGACGGCGCAGCAAGCTCTTGTTGAGCAGCTCGGTAGCCAGGGTCGGAAAGTTGTCGAAGGCGTTCTGGATCGATCCGTCTTCGTTCAACAGCCGGGCTCCGACAATCCCGACGGTGGGGTTTGTTTTCATATACTCCAGCATGGCAGGCAAGGCGCCTGGCTGGATCCGCGCGTCTGAGTTGAGCAGCAGAGCGAAGTCGGTCTTCAGCCCAGCCAAGGCGATGTTGTTCGCCCGAGCGAAGCCGAAGTTGGCCTCGTTGCGAATCAGGCCTACGTTCGAGAACTCCCGCTCGATGGCGTCGGCGGAGCCATCGGTAGACCCATTGTCCACCACCACGCAAGCGGTCTCGGTGCCCGCGTTCTGCTCCAGGGCTCCGATGCAATCGAGCACCAGCGCGCGGGTGTTCCAGTTGACGATCACGACGGTGACGTCAGGGTCCACCATCCACCTCCGGGACCCGGTACAGGTACATTTTGCGCTTGTCCTTGAGCTTGCGCCGGATCTTGAATTCCGATTCCAACTGCTCCTGACCAAAAATGTAGATCAACTCGAGCCGATCGTACTCTCCGGCGTCGATGAACTCTTGGTAGCCGTCTTTGTAGGGCACCAGCAACAATCGTGCATGCCGGCCACGTGCGGCAGCCCGCTTCGCCGTTGCGATAACTTCGTCGTAAGTCAGCCACTTGGAAAACTCCACGCGGATGCCGTTGGTCCCCTCCAGGCCGCCGTAGAACAAGGCCTTCTTGACATTCGTGATGACGTAATCCTCCGGCCCGAACACCTCCGGCTCCCTGCTCATTTCGGTGATGATCTGCCCCATCTTCTTTGCGCCCAACTGGTCCCACCGTTGCGGCTTGGCGATCTTGGGTACGTGGATGGCAATCAGAAGCACGATGACCAGAGCCACGCGGGTCGGTGGCGCAATGCGCGGCAGATACCGGCCCAACCAACACGCCGCCCACGCCGTGCCGTAGCCCGCCCACGCGAAGGTCAGCGCCGTCAAAGCGATGATGTGCCGGCTCGACAGGTACTCGACCGCGAGGAATAGAATCACACCGACGAAAACCGTCAACCCCATCAGACCCAACACCAGCGGGGTTCCCGGTCCCATTCGCCGGCGGTGGACAATTGAGGCCGGAATGCCAAACGCCACGCCGGCCAAGCTGATGAAGAAGATTGATTCCAAATACTCCACGATAATTTTGTACGCGATATAGGGAGCGTTCTTGGCCTTTTGGGGACGGGATGTAGCGGTGTCCGCGAAAGGCTTGGAGACAGCGGGTGCGGGCGGCTTCGCCGCTGCTACGATCGGTGTCTCGTTCTGCACCGGGTGGTCCCAAATTGGTTTTTTCATCGTAATTTCTGGCTTGAACGTTCCGTCGATCCAGGAGATGTGCCAGATGTACGGAGCGGCAATCACCGCAAACCCAAGGAGCGCGGCTGCCAGACAAGCGGCCGTTCGCTTCCGCTCGTGGCGCAGGCCCAGACCCAACGCGATCGCCAACACCAGCATCGGCGCGCCGCCCTCGGGTCGCACCAGGTAGGCAAACGCCGCCGCCGCACCCGCACCCAGCCCGGCCGGCCACGAGCGGCGCACCCAGGCGGGAATCGCCAGCGCCGCGGCGGTGATCACAAAGAACAGGAACGTGGCTTCGCTCATCACGTCGCCGGACGCCTCGAGATGCTCGGGATTGACCGCGAACAGAGCCGCGGAGCACAGAGCCGGGACCGTACCGAAGACATTGCGCACGATGAAAAAGAGTGGGATCAGTACCAGAGTCCCAAAGATTACTGAAACGATCTGCCCCGCCCAGACAAGCTCACCACCGAACACGGCGCGGGTCACGGCCATCAACAGCGGATAGAGGGGATGAAACGGGTGATGGTCCACACCGGCCCACAGGGCCTCCGCCGTCAAGGGCCCCATCCGATCGGCGATCTCCAGGAAGTAAATGCTGTCGGTGCTGACACAATAGGTATGGGTCGCCGTTAGGAAACGAGCCCCGTAGCCGAGCAACAGGATCAATGCCAGAAGAATCTGATGCCTTCGGGTAATCGTTCGATCGAAGAGGTTCACGCCCGCTCCTGCGGCTCGGTCAGAAGGTAGCTCGCCTTCAGTGCCAGAACCAGAGCCACCGGGCGCGCGCGGGTGAGGCCGCGGAAATATTCGACGTTGGCGTCCTGCCAGTGGGCCATGGCATCGGTTCCCTTGATCGCTTCGGCCTTCAGTTGGTCGTTGGGTCCAAAGGCCACCGCGCCGTTCAAACCGCGGTCCAGTTTTTCCATGAGCGCTTGCAGTTCCTCCGCCGTACAGCGCCGTTCGCCGTACTCCCCGATGGCCACGTAGGCCGCGCCGTGGGAGCAGGACAGTTCGTAAAACCGCCGGCCGGTCCCTACGCAATCGATGCGGATCTTTCGGTCTCGCTTCGACAGCAGATCTTCGGATCGCCCCGCGACGCTGCGGGCCAGCCGCCGACTTTCGTGACACAAGCGGTCCTCTCCCGTATACGTGCGCAAAAAGCGCAGGCAATCAGCCGGGCTCACCCCCAACCGCCGGGCCGCGCGCAGCAGGCGTGCGAGATTCTCGATCACCTGATGCCGCGTCAGCTCCACGTGAAAGTTCACACGGCCCATGTCGATCAACCGCAGAGAATCATCCTGCAGAACGAGGAAGTTGGACGGGTTGTAATCGTATTGATCAACCGCCGCGTCGTGGATCTGCCGGGTCAGGAGTGCAAGCTTTTCAATCAAAGCTCGGCGTCGTTCCACCGGCGGCTCGTCTTCAAAGATCGCCTCCAGGTCCCGAGCCCCGGAAATCTTGCGCACCACCACGTAGGAAGCCGTGGGCAGGAAACCATCGGAAGCGGTTCCGGTCGCCTCCGGCACTACCGTTGGGATATCCAACGTCGCCACGCGCCGCGCGCGATGGGCCTCCATTTCCGCAGGAGGTAGAACGAGCCAGGCCCACAAGCGGTCCCGCCGGGTCAGATAAGTGTACTGCTTCACAATGTACGCATCGTCGATGATGAGCGCCTTTTTCTTGCGCGACCAGGTGATCGCCCGCGTGTCCGGCTCCGGTTCAGGCCCGGCGAAGCGCTGCGGGACGCTCTTGAGAAATTCAGTGTCCGCGTTGGCCGTGCATTGCCAGCGGACGTTGTCGATTTGCCGGCGTTTCATCGGAACCCCAGCGCTTCCTTGATGCGCGTCCGGACGCCCTTGGCTCGCGGAATCGGCGTCGGACGGACCGGGTCGGCCACGGCGCGGCTGTGGGCCTCCACGCGAAACGGTCCCAACACCAGCGCGTGGACGCCGCTGCGCAGAAAGAAATCCACCGCATCGGCTGGCGTTTCTGCAAGCGGCTGTCCGCTGCGGCGCAGGGGCGCATTGATCAGCAGCGGCGCGCCGACGGCACGGTAGTATTGATCGAGTACGCGGTAGAACGGCGCATCCGTGCGCCGGGAGACGGTCTGGACCGGCACGGCTGCCCGTTCGCCCAGGGCCTTGGCCAGCACTTCGCTACGCTTCGCGTTGAACGGCGCGGACAGGGTCATCCACGGTGCGGCGCACGGCAGGGCGAAACAGGTGCGATGGAACTCTTCCAAAACCGCCACGCCGTAGGGGCGATAGTCTTCTCCGCGGCCCAAAGCGGAGCGGACTCGCTCCATAGCCTGCTCATCGCTGATCGGAGCCAGGACCGACCGATGCCCCAACCCGCGCGGGCCGGCCTCAGAGGCCCCACGGAACCAGGCCACTGAACGGCCTTCGACCAACAGCCGCGCGACTTCTTCGGCGGGCGTGTCCAGCCGGGTGACAGTCAGGTTTTCGTTGCCCTCGATTGCTCGACGGATCGACGCCTCGTCATGTTCAGGCCCGAGGCAGCCGTTGCGCAGATCGTAGCGACGGCCGGAACGCTGAAGGACCTTCGCACCCCACAGGGCGCAGCCCACCGCCACGCTCACACCGTCGCCGGTGGGAAACACATGCAGGTGATCGAACCCCGCCGCCGCCACCTGCGCCATCACCGGGCCATTGAAGGCGATCGCCCCACCGATGCACAGGCTTCGGCTGCGGGTCACCCGCTGGAGCCGCGCGGCCATGGCGACGACAGCCTCGGTGGTCTCGGTTTGGACCTTGTGCGCAATCTCGGTGTAAATGTCGTCCGGCAGAGCCTGATTCCTACGGGGCTTCAGGTCGCCCAGGCAATCGCGACCCAAGGCGGAAGGATCGGCAATGTAATTTTTCGAGCCGCCGCCCACCACATCACCGTCGTAATCGGTAACCAGGGGCGGGAAACCCAGCGGCTTGCGCCCGCCGAATGTGGCCAGGTCCGTGACGCGGCCCAGTCCGTGGGGCCCGAAATTCAAAAACGCGGAGATCGCCGCGTAGAGATCCAACAGCCCGTGCCGATGGGCCCCTGTCGAAGGTGTCGTCTGAATCCGCACCAGGTCCACGCCGGTGCCACGGTAGGTGCATTGCAACTCCTGCATGTCGTCGCCGGCGCGCAGGTAGTGCGGCGGATCGGTGTGCACGTGCTGACACAGGCTGCCGGCGAAATCGGCCACGAGCACCGCGGCGTCATCGAAAGGAGAGGTAAAGAAAGTCGCGGCAGCGTGCGCGTCGTGGTTGCCCACTTGGTGGATCTTTCCGTTGTAAGAGAGTCGGGCACGAATCGTGTCCTGGACGGGCGCACTGCTGCCGCGGCCACGATCGCTCACGACGATCGCGTCGATACCGTTGATGTCTTCAATGCTGGCGGCCGACAGCAGATACTTGACCGCCCGCGCGGGAAAGTCCCCGGCGTGACGCTGTCGGCTGAGCCGTTCCTCGGCCACGGCCGTCAGTTGGCTGTCCACCACCAGCGCCGCAGCGGTGCCGGGACCGGATGCTTGGATACCGATGATCTTCATTCGTGGGTCGATCCCAAAAACGTTTTCAGGTAGCCGCTCAGCGCCGCGGCGCTTAAGGGTCGATATTTCAACGCGGTCGCGGCCATGCGGCGCGCCTGTTTCGGTTCGCCGCGGCGCAACAGCGAGCGCGCCATTTTGACGTGCTGATCGGCCATCTTGGTGCGGTACATGGGCTCGGTGACCACCGGCGGCGCGTCTTTGTAGTTTTCATACGCCTTCTCGATGATCCGGATCACGCAGGCGTGGAGCGGTTCGCGATCGGTGGAGGCGGAGCCATCGCGCGCGCGGAATTTCACCACGGGCCAGTCGAGCGCGTAGCAAGGGTAGGCGTGGGCCACCCGCAGCCACAGATCGTGGTCCTGGGCTCGGCGCAAAGACTCGTCGAAGACGCCGACCGTTTCGACCGTCTCCCGGGTAAGCACCACCGAGGAAGTGGCGACCCAGTTCTTGAAGAACAGCTCGGCGAAGATCTGTCCGGAGGGCAGGGCCTCCCGCCGCGAGGGTCGTTCGATGCCATCCTTTTCCACGCGCAGGTGCGGTCCGTAGACCATCCCGGCTTCCGGGTGGTTGGCAAAAC
The DNA here is from genome assembly GCA_029260815.1 of Planctomycetota bacterium. GTDB lineage: Bacteria > Planctomycetota > B129-G9 > JAJDCN01 > JAJDCN01 > JAJDCN01. The sequence goes on along the minus strand of JAJDCN010000056.1, from coordinate 2,647 downwards.
AGACCAACTGCCGCTCCAGCTTGTCCGGCATCCACAGATCGTCCGCATCCAGGAAGGCGATGCAGGCACCCTTGGCCAAGCGAATGCCGTGGTTGCGGGCGGCGGCGGATCCGGCGTTGGACTGCTGCACGAAGGTAAGCTGATCACTGTAGGGCGCGAGGACTTCGGCGATATTGTCCGAGGAGCCGTCGTCCACGACGATGAGCTCGAAGTCGGTGCAGGTTTGGGCCAGCACCGATTCCACACCCTCGGCGATGAAGGCTGCGGAATTGTACGACGGAATGATAACGCTAAATGTAACCTTCATTTGTCCAAATGCTTACATGTTCGTTGTCCCCGAGATTCCGGACGGAATCTCGAGTATAATCCTAACCGGTCGCACCCGCAAGATCAAGAGGAGACCCCCGACGGGTCACCGGTCGCCGGGGCGGGTTCCTGGACTCGTTTGAGCAATAGCAACGCGCCGCCACCCAAGACCGCAGCGGCGATGAAGACCCCGTCCAGGTTTGGAATCGACTCCGGTTTTTTAAACAGCCAGCCGGCAAGAAGCGGCGCGGCCCCAGCCGCCACGGCTCCGACTAGGCCGAAAACCGTCATGTATGTATCCGCCGACTCCCGCGGAGCGAGCTTAAAAGCGAAGGTTCCGTAAGCCAGGGTGACCCCCGCGGTCCCGTGGATGACAATCAACAGGACCCAGACGGCGGTCGCGCTCGATAACATCGGCGCCACCGGCCACAGGGCAAAACACAGCAGCAAAATCGGTCCACAGATCGCAAAGACTCGCTTGCACGAGGTACGATCAATGACCCGGCCCCAGAAACGAAATGTGAAGATGCTACCCACTTGTTGCACCGTCCAAAGGATCGTCGCGTCCGACGTGCTCAGACCGATCCGCTTCAGAATGTAATAGGTAAAAAAGGCGGTGGCCAGATGAGCTGCAAAGTGCCACGTGCTGCAAAAGGCGAGCAGCCGCCGAAAGTTGGGATCACGAAACGGTGGCGTTAGCAGATTCCACAACGACGGCATGGGTTGTTTGACCAGAGTCCGCTCCGGCAACCGGTAGATCGCATAGACGCCGGTCATCCCCAGCAGAACGAAGACGCCAAACACAATTGAATACGCGTATAAGGCCGTATCCGGCGCGGCGTTCTCCCAGTGTGTGACACCCTGCCCAGCGGCCAACGTCAAGACGACCGCCAGGCCGACGCCAAGCATCCAGCGGGTACCAGTGATGCGCCCAAAGCGCCCGGTAGGCACCAGATCCTTGTACCAGGAATTCCAGGCCGCCATGGGCGTAGCGCCGAACAGCGCGCTCATGAAAAACAGCGCGAGCAAGACCGGTGTGGCCAACGGCGCCTGCAAACCGGGCACGAACGGCATCAACAGAATCGGCACCCAAAGCAGGCGACTGGTACCCGCTCCAAGGACCGCAATCGCCCGCCGCCGCGCGATCAGCTTGACCAGATAGAGGCCGACCAACTGCATCAGATGGCTAGTGTGGATAATCGTGGTGATCAGGCCGACCTGCCAAGTCGAGCCGCCCAGGGCCACGGCGTAGGCGACCAGCAACGGACCGCCCTGTAGCATGACCATGGGCAGAGAACAGGCGCCGTCGACAATGAGCCAGCGGATCGCCTGTTCCGATTCAGATTCGGACAGATCCGCCTGCGTTCGAAGTAAGCGCTGGATAAACCGACTCATCCGGCGGGCGAGCCGGCGAGGTCCGTGAGCATCTGGAGCAGGCGCGGTTGTTGGGCGGCGACGGAATAGCGCTTCTCGACCGTCTTTCGACACTTTTCGGCCATAGTGGCGCGCTTTTCACGATCGCGGGCCAGCTTGATCAGGCTGTCGGCCCATTGCTGGCTGCCTGCAGCCAGGTAGCCGTTGTCCCCCGGCTCGACGATCTCCCAGTGGACACCAACCCCCGAGGCGACACAGGGCACACCGGCGGCCATACACTGCAACAGCTTCGTGGCGCACTTGCCCTGGGACCAGGGATCGTCCGGCAGCGGGGCCAGACCGATGTCGAAGGAGGCGACGTCCTGCGCCTCGGTGTCCGCCGACCATCTGGCCTCAATCACCTTTACGCCGTCCATGCGCGGGAATTCGTTGCATACGACCTTAAGCGCCACGTTGGGAACCGCTTGACTGACCTTTTGCAGGGCCGGGGTCAGTTGGGTCAGAAATGGGAGCGATTTGCGCCCGCCAATCCAACCAATGACCACGTCCGAGGAGGTGTTCGAATGATCGTGTAGCGGGTACGCGTCGGTGTCGATACTGGTGGGGACCACTTCCACGCGCCGGTTGTGTCGCTCCGCCAGCTTTTTGAGGTATCCATTTCCCGCGATGACGAGATCCGCTGCAGTGCACATTCGTCGAAACGCGCGGCTACGCGTAAAGGACCAGCGGAATCGGTGTCGCGAGCTGTTGTACATCACCGCGTCGTCCACGTCGAAGACGAGCTTGCACCCGTGTGCTTTGATGCTGGCGATCTGCCAGGCTGCGAGCCGCTTCTTCTGGACGAACACGACATCGGAGGCGGCCAACAGGGGCTCAACGGTGCGCCATTGCTCTTTGTTCGCGGGATAGACCTCCACGTGGCAGACCACGCTATTGTGGTTGAGGTAGTCGGTGAATTGCAGCACAC
>JAJDCN010000055.1 GCA_029260815.1 Planctomycetota bacterium | reverse complement strand
ATCGATCTCGGGTCCCGCGGCGGGGCTCCCCTTCTGTAGCGCGGTGTAGGCATTGCGCACCACCGTACGGACCTTAGAGTCCGGATCGGAGAAGCCGGGGACCCAACGATCCAAGGCGCGGGAGGCCCGCACGGCAGCGGGGGCCAGGCTGCTAGCATTTGGCAGGCAGGTGTCGCAGTTGGCGTCCACCTGCTCCGCGCAGTTGGTCCCGTCATCCCGACGCAACTGCCCCTTCTGACAGATCATCCAGTAATCGTGCAGCGTCATGACGATCGGGACGCCCGCCTCGCGGATCGCCGCCAGCAGGTCGGAAGACAACAAGTACAGGTGGTGGACATGAACGACTTCCGGCCGGACGTCCTCCAGAACCGCTCGAAACTTCGCGGTGATCTGCGGGTTGCGATACAGCATCTCGAAGGAGCCCAGTTGCGCCAGACGATTGTTGAGGCTGTGGAGTCGAATGCCCTCGACCGTTTGCACTCGCAGCTCGTATTCGTCCAGAGAATTGTCGGCAATTCGGCAGAAGACCTCTACGCCGTGGCGCGTGGCCAGCTCTCGGGTCAGAGCGTGCGCAAACACCTCCGTGCCGCCGAAAGAAAATCCAGGCCAGCCGTGGACCACTTGGAGGATCTTCATGACCTGGGTTTGGCCGCCGGTTCAGTGGGTTCCGCGCTCAGCTTATGGAACGGACAGCCCTGGCACCAGGGCCGCAAATTTCCGGTGCGCATCTCCTCTCGCAGCTTCTGCCATTCCTTGCCGTTCCAGATCTCCCGCAGGCTCTGCTTGTTGGCGTTGCCCATGACGATCTGGTCTGACCCGCGACAGCACGGATAAACCCGTCCATCCGCGTCGACCTTCATATACATCGCCGCCATGTAGCAGTACCCCGGATGTTCCTGGATGAAACGGTGGGTCAGGGCGCTGGAGCGGTACTGCCGCGTGCGCTGCTCTTGGTTTTCATACACGTGCGGCATGCCGTCGTCGATATGCAAATTGATTCCGCCCTCTCGCGCGGCGATGCGCGCACGCTCGAAGCATTCCTCGATCGCTTCGGGTACCATCGTTTCAAATGGATCCAGGTCCTCCACCCCTTCGACGATGTAAATCAGCCGCTGGAAGGCCACCGCTGATGCTTGGACCCGCGCCGCATAGCGGACAAAGTCGGCCATCCGTGTGATCGTGTCGTGGGTCAGCACGCCGGAGAGCATGACCTCGATCCCCTCCGCCGCCGCCAGCGGAACGACGGCCTGCAGGTTCTTGTCCACATGAGCGAAGTTTCCGCCACGGCGGATTTTCGCGTAGACCTCCGGGTCGCAGGAATCCAGCGACACCTGGATCCGGCCAAGGTTGTCCTTGATATTTTCAAACGCCTCCGCGGTCAGGAAGTTTGCATTGGTAATTAGATTGATTTGCACGCCGTACTGGGTGCATAGTTCGTTCATCAGGTTGATGTTGCCCAGGAACGGTTCGCTGCCGACCGACGGGGTCATCACGCTGGCGGCGGGGAACACGAACGTGGCAAACTGGCGCACCTGCTCCTTGCGGAGGGAGCTGGGGCTGACGTGCCCTTCGGGTGCGCACATGATGCATTCCAGGTCGCAAATGTTGTTCGTGGCCATTTCCAGAATCATGGGCCGGCTCTCCCAGATCGCGGAACCGCCGGCCATGTCCGATTCGAGCAAATGCAGGTTCTCCACCTCCTTTTGGGTCGGCGTAGCGGTGACGGCGTTTGCTGAAACGGTCTCGTAAATGGCGGAATACGCCGCAGCGTTGTTCGCGATGTCAGGGATCTGAGGAGCACCTTGGGCCAGCCGCCGCACTTCGTCCCAATCTCTCAGCTTTCCCAATGCCGCCGCCAGCGCGTCCACGTTCCCGGCGGGAACGAGCAGACCGCTGACGTTATCCGTCACCATTTCCGGAATGCCGCCGATGTCGGAGGCGATGACCGGAATCCCGCAAGCAAAAGCCTCCTGGATGACGAACGGTGTATTTTCCTGCCAGGTCGACGGGACCACGAGCACGTCGATTTCGGAGAACACCGCCGCCTTTCGGTCGATCGGAAAGCCGCCTCGGATCGCGATGTCGGGACGTTGGCCGTAGCGTTCGATCGCCGCCTCGACCGCTGCGATGTCCTCTCGCTGTGCCGTCTCGCCCCATACATTCAGTTCGGTTTTGCCCGTCTCCAGTTGACTGTACGCTTCTAGCAGGGGGATGACACCTTTAGATTTCATCAGTGAGCCGACAAAGCCAAAGCGCACCCGGTCATTCGATTTGCTATTGAGTTGTGCGATGAAAGATTTGTCGATCCCTTGATCGATGCGAAGGATTTTTTCAGTGGGCACTCCGAACGCGACAAACTTTTGCTTGATGTATTCTCCCGGAGCGACGAAGGCATCGACCATGGAGAGCATACGTCGAATATGGTTCTGTCTCCGCTCGATCCGCTCAACCTCTTCGCTAGGCTTCTTGCGCCGCTCGGCCACGGCCTGGAAGCCGCTTTTGGCGATCGCTCGAAGACGCGAGCCCTGCCGGGCAAAACCGGGCACGACACGATCCAAGGCCTGCGCCGCGGTCTGAGCCACGGAGGAGAATGTCGCGCTCGACCGCAGGCAGGTGTCGCAAGCCGTGTCGATCGGCGCGGCGCAGTTGGTGCCGTCGTCCTGTTGCATCTGTCCCTTCTGGCAGATCATCCAGTAGTCCTGGAGCGTCATCACCACTGGGACGTTGTGATCCCGGCAGATCTCGATCAGGTCCGTGGACAGCAGGGTCAGGTGCTGGACATGGACCACGTCGGGGGCACCGGCCAGCAGCAGGCTTGCGAAAGCGTCAGCGATCGTGGGGTTGCGGTAGGTCCATTCGAACGATTTGAGGTTCTGCATCCGATTGTTGATTTCGTGAATCCGCAAACCCTCGCGTTCGATCGTCATCAATTCGAACGGTTTGCGGGGCCGGTCGTCTACCCGGCAGAAGATCTCCACCGCGTGGCCCTGTGCTCGCAGATGTCTGGACAGGTGATACGTATAGATCTCGGTCCCGGCGTTGTTGTGCGGTGGGAAACCGTGAACGACTTGCAGGATCTTCATTTCAACAACTCTTCGTATATTTCGATATGCCGGCGCGCGTCATCTTCGATCGATCGCGGCGGCTGAATGCGGTCTTTCATTTTTTGGATCAATTCCGGTTGTTCGATCAAGCGATTCATCGCGGCCGCCAGGGCTTCAACGCTTCCAGGCTCCACTAGCAGGCCGGTTTCTTCGTCTCGGACGAATTCCGGGATGCCCCCGATCCGGCTGGCGATGACGGGTACCCGCGCCGCGCGAGCCTCTTGGATCGTCAACGGGCTGTTCTCCGCACTCGTGGAGGGGACGACCAGCACATCAATCTGCGCCAGCAGGTCGTAGACGGTCTTTTGATCGTATTCACCGGTGTACTCGGCCCCCGTTTCGGATAGTAAGCGGTCGATTACGTTTCCGTAGTCCGGTCGGTCCGGGACCGGTACGATCCGCCCGTGGGCGTGAACTTCGCACCGTTCAGGACCGATCTGCCGGTAGGCTTTCAGCAATGTATCGAGGCCTTTCCAGGGCATGACAGCACCGATAAATCCAAACCGGATGCGGTTGCCTTTGGTTCTCGGCGCATCGCAGCCGTCGTAGTTATAGCCCAGGTGGCTGACCTCAATCTTCGACGGCTCTATTATACAGGATAATTGGTCCTTGAGATAGGCCGAAGGGGATAGGTAGCGATCGATCTTGGTGGCAGTGTCGGCCATCTGCTCCTCGCGAAGTCGAACTTGCTGCGGCGCGCCCATGCCGCCGGGCGGCGCGAAGCGCGCGCGGGCGCGGTTGAGCCATCCGAGGGCTTTCATGATCGGGCTGTTTTTCGATACCCACTTTTGGGCAACAGCATGCGCTTTGCGCGTGGCCGCGGTCGCGGTCAGTTGCGGGCCCAGGCACTGGGCGCACTCCGCGTCAACCTGTGCCGCGCACGGCGTTGTATCGGTTTTGACGAACTGACCGGTAGGGCACAGCAGCGAGTAGTCGTGGAGCGACATGAGGACGGGCAACCCCAGCATCTTGGCACGATCCACAATGCCAATGGATAGGAAGCTCAGATGTTGAATGTCCACCGCCTGCGCGCCGCAATCGCGGGCAACGGTTTCGAAGGCGTCGTCGATTTTTTCGTTCCGATAGGATGAGGCGTAGGTCGTCCCGTCTCGCGTGGTGTTGTTGATGCCGATTACGCGAACGCCGTCTCGCATGTCCTCGAATCGGTGATACTCCGGCGCCGCAGGTTCGTTTCGGCGGCAGAATACGGTTACATCATGACCGGCCATGGCCAGCGCCTGGGAGATATAGTGCGTGTAGTTTTCCGTGCCGGCCCGAGCCCAAGGCGGCAGACCGTGGACGACGAACAAAATGTTCATGCGAACGGAACCTCTTTATCTGTTTCGAGAAACCGCACGTAGGCTGAGTCGTCTACCTTTCGTAAGCGCTGGATGCGCCGCCGCTCGCGCATCGTATCGAAAAAGTAGAGCTTCATCCACATCCATGCGGAAAACCTCATCCGGGCATGCTGCCATCGACGATTGAGCAAATGATTCTTCATAGCGTTAATCTCATGAGTCATCGCGCAGGGCCAGAACCGTGCAAGGCTTGGCCATGAAAGGTTTTTGATCATTGTGCGCAAACGATTGCGCGTGTCCATGAACTCACTAAACAGGAGTGGGCGTTCATCATCTTTTACAGGATGGGTGGCGACCGCGTCTGGTACGTAGACCACTTTGTATCCGATCATACGCGCGCGAATACACAGATCGAGATCTTCGTAATAGAGAAAATAGCGCCCGTCGAAGCCGCCCAAGGTCTCAAAAACGGATCGGCGCAGCATCATGGCCGCGCCGGTAATACCAAGCCTTTCACATTCCACGTTGAAGCCGTTCGGATCCTTTCCATAACCCTGGTCTCGACCGTAGAAAAGGCGGTTCGCCGAGAGCCCCGCGGAGCACAGCTTCTGGCCTGCGTTGTCGGAGAGTAGCTTCGGTCCGGTCACGGCGATTTGTTCATCGGCCTGCATCCGCTCGGTTAGAATCTGGATCGTGTCAGGCTCGACGCGCGCGTCTTGGTTGAGCAGAAAGAGAAACTCGCCCCGGGCCAGGCGCGCGCCGCGGTTGTTCCCAGCCGCAAACCCAATATTTGCACTGAAGTCAAAAACCCGTATCGTTGGAAAGCTCTTGCGTGCCAAGTCGGCACTTCCATCGACCGATCCATTGTCGATGACAATGACTTCCAAGGGAAGCGGTTTGCTTTGACGCAGGCTTTCCAGACACGCGTCGAGCGTGTCCGTTCCATTGTGTGTCACGACAATTACACTGGCAACCGAGTCGCTCATGGGCGCGCTCCGATCAATTCTGCATAGAGAGCCTCGAGCCGGTCTGTAAGGTGGTCCCATTTGTATTTGCGCCCGACCTTCTGTCGGCCGGAGCGCCCCAGGGATTGGCGCATGGGCTTATCTGCCGCCAGCGTGACAATAGCCTCGCCCAGCGCCAGCGGGTCGCCGAAGGGAACCAACAGCCCGTTCTTGCGATCGTCGATGACGCTGCTTACCGGGCCGGTTCGGCAGCCGACGACCGGCTTGGAACAGGCCCAGCCTTCCAGAAAAACGATCCCCATGGACTCTACACGACTGGGCAAGGTGACGATGTCGGCCGCAGCGAACATATTCTTCTTCTGCGCATCATTGAAAGTGGGCAGGTCGATGACGCGATTGCTCCCGGTGAAAGGCGCGGCCGCCCGAGTCCAGGCTTCTGCGACTGGGCCGGCGAAAACGAAGGTGACGGCGGTTTCTTTTTCCCAGACCTCGCGCATCGCATCGATAAGATGAAAAACGCCCTTTCCCTCTTCCTTTCGCCCGACGAACAGGACGATTGTGTCTTCCTTGGCGATGCCGTGATCTGAGCGAAACGCGTCGCCGTTGCCGCCGGCCAGTTCCGTCGGGTCGATACCGGGGCCCAGGACACAAACCTCCCGAGGTGTGGCACCCATTAAACGCGCGAGGTCGATCTCGTAGTCGGTGTTAAGAGCCAGCGCGTCGGCCTTGGAGAGCATTTCGAAGTGCCCCTTGTTTTCAAATTCCCATACTTGGTGAGAGTGCAAACAGGGAATCACTACACAAGGAATGCCCAAGCGTCGTGCTGCAACAACGCCATGGTAGGGCGTTGCAAAAGGCAGTGGACCCGCGAGAAGCACCTGGGGCTTGAGCGCGTCCAGCGCGGCGTTCAGGCCGATCATCTGTGGGCCGAGCCAAAAGGTGCGCAACGCATCGTTGCGCCACAACCGCCGTCGCCAGAAAAAATCCATGAGCCAGTCGAACGGGTATTGCGCAATGCGTGGTAGCGCGCGGTACTTGAGACGGAGTACGCGGACACCGTTCTGCTCTTCTTCGCCCGCGGGGCTGTCCTGCCGGCGCGCGTTCGGTTGGGTGAAGGCTTCCGGGCTACAGGCGGTGGTTGTGATGACGGATACGTCGTGTCCCTTACGGGCTAGGCGCTCAGAGAATTGCCGGATCAGGGTTTGGTAGCCGCCGACGGATGGCGCATATAGAGGGGTCAGGTGAACGATTCGCATCTGCGGCCCACGCTTTGCCGAAAAGTCGTCAAAACCATATTATATCACGATTTAGGGTTTTCGACAACCGTGGACCGCCGAGCGGCTGGCCGACAGGCATTTCAAAGTAAGGGACTTTTTGCTTCCTTGCACGAGCCGCGCACGGTCAGTGCATAGTGGAGACGTAGTCCAGGCATTGTTCAGACGTCCTATAGACGCTCCAGTTCCGTCATCACCGTATCGGTGAGTGGAGACAGGGTCTCGGCCGAAAAATCAAAACGAATCCCCGCCGTTTTGAACAACTCAGGTAGCGGTTTAGACGCGCCAAGCTTCAGGCTGGCTTTATAATCGGCAATTGCCTTGGCTCGATCCTGTTGAGCGTTTCTCCAAACCTGCAGCGCGCCCAACTGCGCGATGCCATACTCAATATAGTAAAACGGCGCGAGAAAAATATGGAGCTGCTTGTGCCACAGGTAATCGTTGATTTTCTCGTACCCGCTCCAGTCTTCGATCCCGGCGAAACGCGCGCGCAGCGCGCGCCATGTCTCGCGCCGCTGGTCGCGCGTGTGATCCGGGTGCGTGTAGATCCATTGTTGGAACGCGTCCACCGTGGCCACCCACGGGAACAACTCGACGATCCCTTCTAAATGTTCCCGTCGGCCGCGCGCTAGATCTTCTTCTGAATCGTAAAAGACATTCAGGTACGGATCGCCCAGCAGCTCCATACTCATGGACGCCACCTCGCAGAACTCCATGGGTGCGAAGCGATATTGCACCAATGGCTCGTCGCGATTGACCAGGGAATGAAACGCGTGCCCCCCTTCGTGCAGCAGAACCCGCAGATCGTTCTGCATCCCCACTGCGTTCATGAAGATAAATGGAATCCGGATCTCGTCCAGGTTTGCCTGGTAACCGCCTGGGGCCTTGCCCTTTCGGCTCTCCAGGTCCAGATTGCCCAGTTCGCGCATGCGTTGAAAACCAGCGTCTAGGTCTGCGTCCACCTTTTTGAAGATTGCGTGGCAGCCGTCGGCGAGCTGTTCGGGTGTTTCGAATGGACGCAACGGCGGCCGGCTCTTCGGGTCCACCGCGAGGTCCCATGGGCGCAACGAGTCGGCAGCCAATTCCGCCTGACGGGCGCGCTGGATCTGGCGTACGGCCGGGACGACGGCCTTCTTCACGGCATCGTGGAATCGTTCGCAATCTTTCGGCGTGTAATCGAAGCGCTGCTTGGCGGCGAAGGTGTAGTCTCGGTAGTTTTCAAACCCTGCGTTGGCGGCGATCTGGACGCGCAGTTTGAGCATCTGGTCGAACAGGTCTTCAAACGCGTCTTGATCCTGCAGCCGTCGCTGCGCGGTCGCCTCCCAGGCCTCCTGGCGCAGTGCGCGATCGTTTTGTTCCAGATATGGGATCATCTGCTGCATGGTGTGTTCTTTGCCGCGAAACTGGACGGTCATGGCACCATTGAGCTTTTGGAATGCTTGATCGAGCTTGGCTTCCTCTACGCCCAGCGCGATGTTCTCCTCGCGAAAGATTTCTACGCCTGCGCGGGTCGAGCGCTTGAGCACGAAATAGCGGTCGTCTGGCAGGGCGTTGAAATGTGGACTCGCCACCATCTTCTCGTCCAGCGCGTGCCAGCGTGGCCGGCACTTTGGCTCGATCTCGCTGATGAAGTGCAGATGTCGCGCCTCTATGTCCTTGTCTTCCGTGTTGCAGGTCATCTCCACGTAGCGC
>JAJDCN010000054.1 GCA_029260815.1 Planctomycetota bacterium | reverse complement strand
GGTGAGATGCGGGAACAAACCACCGTCCTGGATCACGTAGCCCATGTTCCGGCGAACCGCCTGCACGCTTGTCTCGCAGAGCTGAACCCCGTCGAAGTGGACCGATCCCGCATCCGGCTTAATCAGCCCGATCATCAATCGAAGCAATGTTGATTTTCCACAACCACTGGGTCCAATAAAGACAGTGGTTTGGCCAGGAGCCACTCGCAGGTCTGTGGGCTGCAATGCTTGAAGGGAACCGTAGGACTTGGAAACGGCTTCGAGTTGGAGCAAGCTGGAGCCTCGTTGCGGTCTAAAGAATAATATTCGAGGGATTGTGGCAGCAGATACGTCTCAACGCGTGCGCCAGCCGGTCCCTTCGATTCTTTCAAATTCCGCCTGGATATCACGTCCCTCATAAAACGACAACCAGCCACGCAAAGTTTGCGCCTGGCCGGGCTCGCAATTCGGGAATTTCGGATCGGAGTGCATGCAGGGACAATCTGGATTGGCCCAGGGTCTATGGCACGGATCCCAGGCGGTGATGATCCATCTCGATCCATCCTTCGACCGGACTGCCACATAGGGATTGAAGAAGACTTTATTGCTGTCGAATTGCTGCTCGAAACCGACGGCCCTCTTGAGCATGACGCAGTTTTGAACCCGCAGATCCGACAGTGTCGCCTGAGTTCCGTTGGTTAGCGTCATTTCCATGCGGACCGCGTCCTTTTGGGGGCTCACTCGGACGGCGAAAGTGATATCGTTGGGAAGCGTTCGGCTCAGATCCAAATGCCCACCCGCCCGCCGTCTCCATTCCATTTTTTCGAGCTTGATCTCTTGCTTGTCCCAAATCGTCGAGACGTGGGTATGGGCCAGATAGGCCAAGCCCAGGTTCGACCAGATGGCCTCCGGCACATCGACCACCACGTAGCCGGAAAGGTCCCAGGGCGTAAAGACACTGAATTTCGTTTCACGCTGGGGATGAACAGCGCCCTCCAAAAAGCCAATACGCGGGTGACGGCCTCCAGGGTAGGGCAAAACCAATAGTGGAGCGGCGTCTTCCCGCGTCGGCAAGGGAGTTGAGTCGATGCGGAAACGGTGCTTCGCCATTTTGATTTCTGCGGACGAAAGCCCCGTCGCGGCCGCGACTTCTGCATCGGTAAAGCGGTGATACCACACCATGTTTTGCAACCAATATTCCAGGTCTGCATCATCGATGGGTCGCCTGACGTTCGTCTTTATGCTCTCCATTTTATCAGAAGGCTCTCCAGCAAACGCCTGAGCGTTTTGCGAATGACCGCAAGCAATCATAAAATGGCATACGATCAGAGTCAAGCCTGCAAGACCTGTACGCGTCATGACTCACAACTCCAAGCTTTAGACACTGCCTGTAGATTATAGGCGCACGACAGTATACGCTCCATTCTGGGAGACACAAGGAGTTCTGGATCGGCCCGGGCGCGGCTGTCACCGCCAGGCACACTCGGAAGGCGCGTCGATGCCATAATCCATGCTATCCGAGAGAGAAAGGCATTCAGCGCTTGAGACCAGAAAATCGCCCAGGGTGTTAGATCCTGCAGCGCACCAACCGGGCGGAAGCCCTGACTGCAAGGCTGGTATTTTAGAACCGAACCCAGGATCTAATCGATCAGGCCCTGGTTGCGCAATTCTTCGTGGAACGCCTGTTTATTGATGGGTTTCAGGGCGTACGCGTCGCATCCAGACGTCATGGACTTGCTCGCGCTGTCCACCGTATGAAGAGCGGTGGTCATGACGATCTTGGTGTCGTGATTGTTGTCGAGAGGGTAGGATGCTTCTAATTCGCGGATCCGCTGTAACGCCGCGTGGCCATCCATGTTAGGCATCATGATATCAAGACAGATGAGGTCATAGGGACGGCCCTCCTTCAGGGCGGTCTCCACGGCCTCGACCGCAAAATTCCCATCGCTTGCAGTGTCACACGTGCCGAATTTCGACAAATGGTGCACAAGACGCTCACGACTGGCGGGCTCGTCTTCTACAACGAGGCAGCGTATGGGCGAACCCGATCGGGGCTTGAATTCATTGGTCCATTGGGTATCCGGATCGTGTTGGGGCACAATCGCCGGCGGGGAGATCAGCCGCGTGACCGCAGATTCTAACCAACGGCAGGCCTTAACGACTACCTGCGGCTTTTGCTCTGCGTCTACGGATGAATAGACGGCCTGTACCGATTGACACAGCTCTTCAACGACCAACAAATCAAGCTGTTCCGCATAGTTCTCAAGCAGTTGGAATTTCTTTTGAATTTCCTGATCCTTCTCGCCATTGTCTTCTTCTACGTTATAAAGGGCCACCTCTTGCCGGATCTCTTCCAGCATTGAAGTGGTGGATGACAAGAAAGAGTTGAGTGAGGACTCGTCCTGTCCAAGATACTTTATACCGCGAGGCTCTTCTATATCTACGTCACTACAGAGCCAGGAAAAATTCGTCTTGTCCATGTGTCTCTCCAAAGCAGAGCAATTACTATAGACCCCAAGAATCCTGAAAATCTCTTTAAATAGATGCCTAGTCCTTCCCTTATATCGGCCTATCCCACTAACAACTTAACATCCACGCCACATTTTTGTTATTTACTTTTCTAGCAATACAAAACCTCCTGCTCCTCGATCCGGGATACAAGCATAACGCGCAACAACCCTTCACACTCTGTATTCCAGTCTGCTCTGGCGACCCGAACAAGAGCAAATGGTCACGTGCCACGGTCAAGCGGAAAATCCAAACATCCTGAGATCAACGATTTTCCGCCGAAAACCGCCACCACGTCCTTTTGCCATGGCACAACTCTTTTACACCGCTAAAATCCGCGGCCAGCTCTTGACGCATAAGGAGTTGCGAATAGGAAAAAATCCTGCTAGGTTTAGACGGTCGTGGCGGGCTACGATACGGAAACCTTTACCGTGGACTTTGGCTTGTGGCGTTCCAGAATGACTGGATAAGCCAGAGGCAACGAATGAACGGGACGTTGCGAGGATATTGGTTATAGATGCTTTTTCATTCGTTTGTCTTCCTACTCTTTGGGGCGTTGTTCTTTCTCTTATGGCCACTGATGCGCAAGAGAAACAACAGCCGATGGGTCTATTTGACCTCGGCCTCGTTTCTTTTTTACGGGTGGTGGCGGTGGGAATTTCTGTTTTTAATCCTGGTGAGTGGGCTGATCGACTTCTTCGCCGGGCTGGGCATGGTCCGCTTTCCTCATCGGCGCAAGCTTCTACTGCTGCTCTCCATTGTGGGCAACATTGGCTCCTTGGCGATCTTTAAATATCTCGATTTTTTCGTGGACAACCTCAACAGCCTGTTCGGGTGGGACGGTCCGGAAAACCAGACCGCACGCTTTGGGCTGCTGCTGCCCATCGGCATCAGCTTCTACACCTTCCAGTCCATGAGCTACACCATCGACATATACAGGGGCAAGCTCAAGCCGACGCGTAATCTGTTTCACTTCTTCGCTTACCTGTCGCTGTTTCCCCAACTTGTGGCCGGGCCGATCATCCGGGCGGCGCACCTGCTGCCCCAATTGACCTCCTGGAAACCTGGCACACCGGAGGACCGATGGAACGGACTGCGGCTGATTGCGCACGGATTCTTCAAGAAAGTGGTGATCGCCGACACACTAGCGGGCATGATTGAAACGGCCTTTTCCACCGCGCACCCGGAGCATGCCGGATCCTATTGGTGGGTGATTGTCTCCCTGTTCGCGTTTCGAATCTATTGCGACTTCAGCGGCTATAGCGACATTGCGCGGGGTCTGGCCCGTTGGATGGGCTACGACTTTCCGAAAAACTTCGACCACCCCTATTTGGCCAAGAGCTTCAGGGAGTTCTGGGGCCGATGGCACATTTCCCTTTCCACTTGGTTTCGGGACTACGTATACATCCCTTTGGGCGGTTCTCGCAGAGGCCCGGTTGTCGGCCATCGCAACATGTGGATCACCATGGTCGTATCCGGCTTCTGGCATGGCGCTGCGTGGCACTTTGTGATCTGGGGCGCGCTCCACGCACTCTATCTGAACCTGGAGCGGCTCACCGGCTGGCACGAACGGCTTGGTAGTGGCTTTGTGGGACGGCTGGTTCGCTCGGCGGTGGTATTGGTGCTGGTCTGGGTCGCATGGGTGTTCTTCCGGGCAGAAACCTTTGACCAGGCCCTCTTTATTATCTCTCGTATGTTCGACTTCTCCAGCTTTACCCTCCAGGGCATCAAGCTCGTCAGCAAGCCCGCCCTGGTGGCCCTGGCCATCGCGGTGTTGCGAGAAGCATATTTCTATTTCGGACTCGACCGCTGGATGCCCCAAAACGCGCGGTTGCGGGTGGCAATGGACCCCGTGGTGGTAGCGCTGATCCTAGCTGCGTGCGTGTATCTGCGAGGACCGGGCGCCGCGTTCATTTATTTTCAGTTCTAGGAGACCGACGTGTTGCGATGCAAAACCACATGGACCCTGGCGTTGACCGCTGTCCTAATCGCGGCAGGAGGACTGCTGCGGCCGCCGGACGGCCAGTCCGGGTTGCCCGTAGCCCAGTTCTGGGCCATGAAAGTGAAGTGGCCCGCAGCCTTTGACGTGGTCCTGGCGGGCGACTCGCGCACATTGACCAACCTGTCTCCCGCCACCATGCAGCAGGCCCTGCCGGGCCGGCGCATCGCCAATTTTGGCTTCCCGCGCTGTGCCTGGGATGAGCCTTATCTCGAGGCAGTGGATCGGTTGCTCGATCCGTCGGCCACGCGGCGCGTGATTGTGATCGGAATCACGCCACTGTCACTGACCCCTCTTGCAAAAGAGGCAAACCGCTTCAAGGAATACGGCGAAAAAGACAACTTCGAACTCTATCAGCACCTGTGGGCGGGCGAGGCATTCCACTACCTACGCGGCTTTGCGTGGGGGCATCTGCTCCAGTCTCTCGGAGAGGATCGTCGAGTGGTCTTCTCCGAGCGATTCGACGACGGGTGGAGCGGACTAACCCAGCAGCCGTACGATCCAAAAGCCTCGCTGGAAGACTACAAAGAAACGTTCGACAACAACCAAGTCCTGGCCGACATGCAGGACGCTCTACTCCAACGGGTGGGCACGTGGAACGAAGCGGGCGTGGTGGTCTACGGCTACCGGCCTCCGGTTCCGTCCTGGACCCTCCAGATGGAGGAGAAAAGCGGCTTTGACGAGGGGGCCTTCGTCCAAAGGTTCACGCAGGCAGGAGGGCGATGGCTCGACCTTCCGTTCAAAGAGAATTACAAGACCTCCGACGGCAGCCATCTGGTCCCGGAATCAGCCATCACGTTTTCCAAACTCTTTGCCCAAACCCTTGCCGATGACTTGGCCACTTTTCCTCCGACACATAATCGGTAAGGCCCGGCGGCCGAACCCACAAGCGTACGCGCCCGAAAGAAAGCAAGGGAGTGGCCACCACATACAAAGACACCAAGGGGTCTAAACTTGCGACTGATCTTCATGAGTCCGCAGTCCAGGTGGAGGTTGTTTGAGCTCGCCTTTTGATCTGCGACGGGCAAATGCATCCTTACAAAGTTGAAAAAAAACTTGTATGTGTCCGAATGCTT
>JAJDCN010000053.1 GCA_029260815.1 Planctomycetota bacterium | reverse complement strand
GGCGAGTTCTCTAACGATACTGCCGGCTGGTCTGTCTCCAATGCTGGTGACGTAAACGGAGACGGCGTCGATGACATACTGGTGGGGGCGCCGGATGAGGCGACGAGCCCGACGGTTGGGCAGATGTACCTGATATACGGGCAGAGCGGTGGCGCGGCCTTGAGTGGTAGTTTTCAGCTGGCCGATGTGGGAACGACCGTGGCAGGCGTGCATTTTGACGAGGGGACCACGGAGGGAGGCGCGGGATTCTCGGTCTCCAATGCAGGCGATATCAACGGCGATGGCGTTGCGGATCTTCTCATCGGAGCCAAAAGCGCAAGTCCCAATGGAGACTTCCATGCAGGCGAAACCTACCTGGTGTATGGGCAAACTGGGGCCGCAGAGCTGTCAGGTACGATTGACGTCACAGATGTGGGCTCGACTGTCAGTGGCGCTGTGTTTCAAGGCATCGATCCTTGGGACCACTCAGGTCGATCGGTGTCCAACGCGGGTGATGTCAACGGGGACGGGGTCGACGACCTTCTGATCGGAGCGCCCGCAAACGTCGGCTCTTCAGTAAGTCCCGAAGCGTACTTGGTCTACGGACAAACCGGAGTTTCCACGCTCACAGGAGACATCAACTTAACCAGTGTTGGAGGCTCTGTCGCAGGGGCTGTTTTTAAAGCCATTGACGCGCTCGACCGAACGGGTTGGTCTGTTTCTACCGCGGGCGACGTGGACGGCGACGGAATCGACGATCTCTTGGTTTCCAGCCCTGCCGCGGATCCGAACGGTGTTTCCGGCGCAGGAGAGATTTATTTAATCTACGGGAAGTTGGGCGTTTCCGCCTTGTCCGGTGCGATCGATCTGGATGACGTTGGCGGCGCCGTGGATGGAGCTGTGTTCTTTGGGACGCTGGAGAATCTTGGTTCCGCCAACTCTGTTTCCAATGCTGGAGATGTGAACGGAGACGGATTTGACGACCTTCTCTTTGGTGTCATTGCCGCCCCTGGCGATTCCGTCAGTCAAGCGGGAGAAACCTACTTGGTCTATGGACAGGATGGCGCGCTGAGGCTTTCCGGAAGAATCAATTTGGGTGCCATCGGTACGAGTGTCGCAGGTGCCCGATTTGACGGCATCGACGTTCAGGATTGGTCCGGCCGGTCAGTTTCGAGTGCGGGCGACGTCAACAACGATGGTTTGGACGACCTGCTGATCGGAGCTTTTCTCGCGGACCATCCAAACGGTACTTTTGACGTCGGCGAGACCTATCTGATCTACGGGCAAGCCGGCGCCGCGTTGCCGATCCCCGAGCCGGCGACGCTGTGTCTGGTCGGAATCGGACTATTCGCCATGCGCCGAAGCAGAAAGACGGCTCATTCCCGCTGATCGCCCACACCCACGCTTCCCACGTACTCCCTGGTTCGGAAAGTTGTTTCGAGACATTCCGCATTCTCCATCATCCTTCCGAGCGCGTTTTATTAGACCACCGTATTTTATTTTGTGCATAAGCGTGCTCGTTGATTAACGGCTTGACGCACACTTTCCGTTCGGAAATAATGGTACTCGTGTTCCAGGTGTCAGGCCGCTGGCATCGATTTGTCCGTGCAAGGGAGGTGATATGACGCTCGAGAGGTTGAACGAACTGTTACAGGCCGGAGCGATTACGCCGGAGGAGCACGGCAATCTGGTTCGTACGCTGTTTGCGACCCATACCCGCGTGTCGCAATGGGCATGGGCTGCGTTTTGGATCGGCTGCCTCGCTTTTCTTCTTATGCTGAGTTATACGGTCAACGGGCGGGAATATACGCTCTTGTCAGGAGAAGCCAAACTCTTTGCCGGGCTAGTCCTTTCAGCCATCTCTTTAATTGCATACCATTTTGCGAAGAATGAGATCCGCGAAAACGATGAAGTTGCCGGCTTAGAGATCGCTGCTCGGGGACAGGCCTTGGCTATCGCCATTCTGGTGATCGTAGTTCCGGTGTTCCTCCTGCTCGCGTTGGCCGCCTGATCCATCGAGCGCACAGATCCACCGATGGAGGGTCGCGGTTGATCCAATAGGTCTTCTCCTAAGGGGTTGACGGGGCCGGGGGCGAGGGGTACAATATGGGGTAGAGTTGAAATGGCGGTACGCATTTCCCGGTGGGTGGACAGATTTCCGCCCGGCCTGCCGATATTGTTATAGTATCTAACGCGAAAACCCCTCCTGGAGAGGTTCTATAGATGGCTGACGTTAAACACTTAACAGAGCCGATTATCAAAAACAATCCGATCTACGTGCTCTTTCTGGGGCTGTGCCCGGCCCTGGCGGTGACCACGACGGTCAAAAACGGCGCGGCCATGGGACTGGCCACCCTGTTCGTGTTGACCAGTTCTAATATCATCGTATCCCTTGTGCGTAACTTCATCCCCAAAGCGATTCGCATCCCGTGCTACATCGTGGTGATCGCCGCGTTCGTGACCATGGTGGAGATCTTCATGGCCGGCTTTGCGCCGGCGCTCAGCAAGGCGCTGGGCATCTTCATCGCGCTGATCGTGGTCAACTGCATCATCCTGGGTCGGGCCGAGGCGTTCGCGTCAAAGAACAAGTTGTCCGATGCGGTGCTGGACGGCTTGGGAATGGGCTTTGGCTTCGGTGGTGGACTGGTGCTGTTGTCGGCGGTGCGCGAGGTTTTGGGGCAGGGAACGTTCCTGGATGTGCCGATCACGCAGTACTTCTCCACAGGCACCAATGCGATCCTCGAGCCCATGGCGGTGTTTATCCTGCCACCGGGTGCGTTCATCGTAGTGGGTCTGCTGCTGGGCTACTTCAATATGATTAAGGCCCGCAACATCGAGAAGCACATCGCGACCATTGACTACCAAGCGTACAAGCGCGCCGGCGACTTCGAAGAAGAGAAGCCGAAAAAGAAACAATAGACGGAGTTGAAGGATGCAAACCGATCCGCTCATACAATACTTCCTGGTGATCGTCAGCGTGGTATTCGTGAACAACTTCGTGCTGGCGAAGTTCCTGGGCCTGTGCCCGTTCATTGGGGTGTCGAAAAAGACCGACGCAGCCATCGGCATGGGCATGGCGGTCTGTTTCGTCATGACTCTCGCGTCGTTCGCCACCTACTGGATTCACCGCCTGGTGTTCAGCAATGAAAACGTGGTGGCGGGGCTACTGGGTGCCGATATACAGGGGAAGGACCTGCAGGCGACGCTGAAGGTGATCAGCTACATCCTGGTCATCGCGGCCTTGGTGCAGTTTGTGGAAATCGTCATGAAAAAGGCCTCTCCCGGCCTGTATCAAACCTTGTGAATCTATCTTCCGCTGATCACGACCAACTGCGCGATCCTGGGTGTCGCCCTGTTGAACACAACCGCGGCCTCTCACGAATTCCTGCGGCTGGGGTTGTGGGGCGTGTTGACACAGGGGTTCTTCGCAGGCGTAGGCTTTACCATGGCCCTGTTGTTGATGAGCGGGATCCGGGAGCGGTTGGATACGCTGCTGATGCCCAAGTCGTTTAAGGGCGTACCGGCGGCGTTTATCTGCACTGGTATAATGGCGCTGGCTTTTATGGGATTCACAGGAATCATCCAGGGCCTGCAGGCGAATTTTTCAGGATAAAGAAGTCACTTTTGCCGCGGCATACGCGGCTGGATATAGACGGAGGAAACGATGTTAGTCGTCGGTGCGATTCTTACGCTGTGTTTGCTCGGGGCCTTGTTGGGTCTGTTTCTCGCAGTGGCCTCGGAGAAGTTCAAGGTTCAAGAAGACCCGGTCTACGACGAGCTGTTGGAGAACATGCCGGGCATCAATTGCGGGGCCTGCGGGCATCCAGGCTGCTCCGGCTACTCCAAGGCGCTCGCCGCTGGCGAAGATAAAGACACGACTGCCTGTGTTCCCGGCGGCTCGGAGGTGGCCGGGATTATCGCCGGCATCCTCGGCGTGGAAGTGCAGGAGCGCGAGCCGGAATACGCGATCCTGCTATGCACTGGCGGCACCGCGGTGGCCAACAAGTTCGACTACGCCGGCGTGACCGATTGCGTGGCCGGCGCGCTGGTGATGGGCGGGGACAAAGAGTGTGAACACGCGTGCATCGGATTGGCCACTTGCGAAGTAGTTTGTCCCTACGACGCGATCCGCATGGGTTCGGACATGTTGCCCCAAGTCCTCGAGGAGCGCTGCACCGGATGTAACATCTGCGTGACCGCGTGCCCGAAAGACGTTTTGCTTTGCGTGCCCGAATCCAACATGGTCCACGTCAACTGCGTGTCGACCGACAAGGGCTCCGCCACGCGCAAGGTCTGCGACACCGGTTGCATCACCTGCAAGAAGTGCGAGAAGGAATGTACCTTTGACGCGATCCACATCTTAAACAACATCGCCATTATGGATTACGACAACTGCACCTCCTGCGGCAGTTGCGTGCCGGTCTGTCCGACCAACGTGATCAGCGACATGAGCGAGTCGCGCAAGGCCCTACGCATCCGAAACGGAAGCATAACCGTTTCTGCCTAAAAGCCTTATCGCATGAGCCAATAATTGTCACTTTTTCGGCTCATTCACGCCGAATTTTAAGCAAAACTCCTTAAACCCCCTATGCCCGGAGAAGGCTCGGAAGTTTTCTATTCCGAAGCTATTTTCGTAACCACTTGTGGAATAATGGATTGTAGCTGAGGTTTTTAGGTTTTCTCCCATGTGTCATGAAATCATACGGCACAATAAACGGAATCACGTCTAAGTAGCGTAATCCATTTATACCCGTAGCTAGGCTCCTATCTCACCACGCTGGACCGGTTGAGATGGGAGCCTTCTCAATTTATCTCTTCCGCTTCGCCCGCTCAGGGCCTCAAGAGTAAAGAAATGCAAGGAAAGGTAAAGCAAACTGCCGCTCGGGTTTGGTCCATTCACAAGGCGCCGCGCCAGTGAGTTGCGCCGTTTTATGGAGCCGTCGACCTCGGCCCAGGTTCCTTTGGAAGACTAGAACTCCGTGGTCCTCTTTTCAAACCACCGGTACAATGCGGGGATGACCAGCAGGGTCAATACGGTGGAAGTGACCAAGCCGCCGATTACCACGGTTGCCAGCGGACGTTGCACCTCAGAACCGGTACCTTGCGAAAACAGCAGAGGTAGGAGTCCAAGCGCTGTCGTCAGAGCAGTCATCAGGACTGGCCGAACACGCAAGCAGGCGCCTCGGATGCTTGCCTCGTCTACGGAGAGACCTTCTCGGCGCAACTGGTTGAGATAGGTGACCAGAACCATTCCGTTTTCCAGTGCAATGCCGAACAATGCGATAAAGCCGACTGAGGCAGGGACCGAAAGGTTCTGGCCGGTCAGCCACAGACCAACTACGCCGCCCACAAGGGCGAGTGGAATATTGAGCAGAATCAGCAGGGAGTTCTTCATCGAGTTGAAACTCGAATACAGCAGAATGAAGATAAACAGCAAGGTGACCGGTACCACGATTGTCAGTCGCTTGTTCGCCTGCTGCTGAAGCTTGAATTGGCCACCCCACGTAACGTGGTATCCAGGGGGAAGGTCCACTTGCTCTTCAATCGCTTGCCGGCCCTCCTCTACGAACGAGACGATATCACGATTCCGGACATTGCACTGGATGGTGATAAACCTCTGGTTGCTCTCACGGGTGATCTGCCGAGGACCGACGACCTCCTCCACTTCGGCAAGCTGCTCCAGGGGGACCGTTGCCCCGTTCGGTGCACGGATCAGAATTCGCTTAATCGAATCGGGCGTAGAACGATATTCAGGAGCAAACCGGGCAAGGATGTCGAAGCGTCGGATTCCCTCGAAGACCTGCCCAGCCACTTCGCCGCCCACGGCGGCAGAGATGACCTCCTGCACGTCGGACACATTAATACCATAGCGCGCAATCGCATCCCGGTCGATCGAAATCCGAAGTTGGGGCGTACCACTGACTTGATCCGGCTGCACGTCCGCGGCCCCGGGAACTGCTCGAACCACGGCAGCAATCTCGGCGGCTTTCTCCTTGAGTACCTCGAGGTCTTCACCCCGCAGCTTGATAGCCAGCTCCGCACGGACGCCTTCGAGAAGCTCGTCGACCGCCATCTTGATCGGCTGGGTAAAATTGAGCAACACGCCCGGGATCTCCCCTAAATGCTCTCGGAGGCGACCGGCCAGTTCTTCTTGGGTCCAATCGGCCCGCCACTCTTCCTTCGATTTGAAGATGATATACATCTCCGCGCTGTTGACAGGATCGGCATGGGCTCCCACTTCACCACGACCTACCCGGCTCACAACTCGCTCCACCTCGGGAAATGCCATAAGCTTTCGCTCGACTTTGAAAGTAGTCTCCTTGCTGTGTTCCAGCGAAATGGAGGGAGCCATTGTTAAACGAACGACGAGCGTACCTTCCTGGAGTTCTGGGGTGAATTCGGCACCCAACCGTGGAAAGATAAGGACTCCAAGAAGGATCAGAACCACGACCAGTCCCACCGCAGCAGAGCGGTGGCGGACAAAAAGGGTGACCATCGGTTGGTAGAGTCGTAGTATCCATCGGACGACGAAATGTTCCTTTGCTGTTGTCTCGCCTGCGTGCCTTCCTCCCGAGCCTTTCGGGCCTTTCATGAATAACAGAGACATCACGGGCGCGAGGACCAGCGCAAACAGGAGTGAGCCGAGCATGGCCAGAGCCACCGTATAGGCAAGGGGACGGAATGTTTTGCCTTCAACACCCTGCAACGTAAAAAGTGGAAGAAAGACCACGATGATAATCGTAATGGCGAACGTGATCGGACGAGCGACTTCTGAGCAGGCTCGAGCGATGACACGCATTTTCGTCTCAGAAGGGTCAGCCAGTCGCAGCATTCGGTCGACGTTTTCTACCATCACGATGGTTCCGTCCACCATCATTCCGATGGCAATGGCCAGCCCACCCAAGGACATCAGATTGGCGGAGATATTGAATTGCTGCATGAGAATAAATGCAAACAGGACCGAGAAAGGGATAGATGCCGCCACAACGATACTCGCTCGCAGGCCGCCCATGAAGACGAATAGAACCACAACGACCAGCGCGATGCCTTGGATTAGAGCATTACTTACCGTGCGAACGCATGACTCGACAAGATTTTTTTGATCATAGTAGGGGACGATCTTTACCCCGTTGGGCAGCATCTTGTTGATGGCCAGCATCTTCTTTTCTACGGCGTCGATTACCGTTGAGGAGTTGGTGCCAAACAGTTTGATCACCATCCCGGCGACCACTTCTTTCTGTCCATTGAGCGTTTGCAGACCCCGGCGAACTGCTCCTCCGACTTGGATCGTGGCAAGTTGGCGCAGGAAGATCGGAGTGCCATCTTCTGTTTTGACCTCGATCTTCTCCAGGTCACCGATCCCTTTGGCCAAGCCGACGGAGCGAACGATGAACTCCTCAGAGCCTTTTTCAATAAACTGGGCTCCAACGTTCAGGTTATTGTCTTTGATCGTATCGATCACCTCGTTGAGAGTTACGTCGTAGCGCAGGAGTGAGGCGGGGTCGACAACCACGTGGAACTGCTTCTCATGGCCTCCGATGCCAAGCACTTCGGTCACGCCGGGAACGGTTTGCAGGTTATACTTGACGATCCAATCCTGAATGACTCTGAGCTCCTCGGCAGTCCGCTTCCCCGTATCGTCTTCCAGGTAATAGAACAATATCAGCCCCATGCCCGTGGAGATCGGCCCCATCACAGGCTCACCAAACCCTTCCGGAATCTGCTCGCGCGCTTCGGTCAGTCGCTCGTTAACCAATTGCCGAGCAAAGTAGATGTTGGTGCCATCTTCAAAGTAGATGTTGACCACGGAGAGACCGAAGTTGGACACCGATCGGATATTCTGAACATTCGGAAGCCCGTTCATCGAAACCTCGACCGGGTAGGTGACATACTTCTCTACCTCCTCGGGCGACAGGCCTTCCGTTTCGGTAAAAACCTGTACAAGCGTCGGAGCGACATCGGGAAAGGCGTCCACCGGCAACATGCGGTAGCTGTATACGCCCGCAGTCATGACGAGGAGTCCCAACACGATCATCAACAAACGGCTCTTCAGGGCAAATTGAATTATGGTATCGGTCATTGTATCTTGGTTCCGTAGGTCTCCCGGTTTAGTGATTGTGCCCGTCGCTAAAGGCTCCTTTCATCAGCTCCGCTTTTAACGTGAAGGCATTCTTGGCCACGTAGCGCTCGCCCGGCTTCAACCCGACAAGGATCTCCGATCGCGTGCCGTTTCTCCTCCCGACTTTAATCGGACGTGCTTCGAACACATCGTTCTCTTCAACGAACACAACGTCCTTGCCGTCGACAGTTTGGATTGCTTCGTTTGGTACCGCGACAGCGACGGCATCACTTTCCTCCAGCTTGATATGGGCCGTGATAAACAATCCGGGACGCCATTCCCCGCGTGGATTGGGCAACACGACTCGGGCCAATGCCGTACGGGTTGCCTCGCCGACAACCAGGCCCAGATAAAGGATTCGAGCGGTCGGGCGTTCTTCAATGTTCGGGGCTTCGAGGATGACCGACTGTCCCGCGCGAACGCGCGACAGGTCCGACGAATAAATAGTCAAGTTGACCCACACGCCCGACAAGTCGGCGACGGTGAACGCCATGGAATCCTCCTTCATCACCTCACCCAAGGTAATGTGCTTTTCTGTAATCTGGCCATCGAAGGGAGCTCGCATCTCCAGGCTCGTAAGATTGACGTCGCTCTGTTTCGGCAAGGAATCCACGTATGCCTGATTCAATCCATACGCGTGCAGCTTCTGTTCGGCTGCTTGAACCGCGATCTTCTTTTCTGCCAACTGCAGTTTGGCTTCTAGGAAGGATTTTTCCGTGGCGATCTTGTCGTTCCACAGCTTCTCGATGCGCTTGAAATTCGCCTTGGCCAAATCCGTCCGCTGAAGAGCCGCCAAATAGGTACTCTTCGCGTCCGCGAGCGTTCGGCTCTCCAAGACTGCCAGCACTTGCCCCTTGGTTACACGATCTCCGAGGGCATTGTTTACTTTGGTTACGATGCCTGATGCACGGGGGACAATATGTGCAACCCGGTCTTCATTGAACCCGATCTCGCCATGCACCTGAAGAGCTCTGTAGATCTTGCCCGGGCCCGCTTCTGCAACCTCAATCTCATGCTCCTGCATGGCTTCCGGTAAAATTCGGACATGACCTTCGCCGGAATGTTCTGAGCCTTCTTTCTTATCATGTCCCTCGTCGTGGAGACCCTCGTGCCGCTTATCCCCTTGCCTGGATCCGAGGTCCGGCAACAGACCCAGAACGAGCAACAGAGCCGTCACGCTGATACAGATCAATGCGGTTACAATACTTGCCTTTGTGGGAGTTAGTTTCCCTGCCATCGTTCTATTCCCCTTTGCTCTGTTCAGGCGTGTCGTCGTGGATTCTTTCCAAGTCGCCGCCGACTGCTTGTTCCAGTTTAAGTCTGCTCTTTATCAGGTCCCGTTGTGCTTCCACATGAGAGCTCCATGCCCGAAGGACTTTTTCCTGCGACGTGATCACCAAGAGAACATCGATTTCTCCTGCTTTGAGAGATTTGTCCAAAAGCATCAGGCTCTCATCGAGGCTGGGAATGACTTCATCGGTGAAGAGTTTTACGAGCTCCTGATTGGCCTGGTATTTCGTGAACGCCGCCGCAACCTCGGTCTGAATTCCGAGAATGTGCGCGGTAATTTTACTCTTGAGCTGTGCCCGCTCGGCCGCTCGTTTTCCAATTTCGCCTTGGCTTTGATTGAAGATCGGTAGTTCTAGTTCAATCCCAAAACCGGTTAAGTCTGCTCCATCGGACTCGCGCTCATAGGTCGGTCCGATTTGGAAGTCGGGATACTGCCTTCGGATGGCAAGCTGCAGGGCTTTTTCTGCGGCCTCATAGTCCTCTAACATTCCGGCAAGATCCATTCGATGTTTTAAAGAATAGGCTTGCAGGGTGGCCATGTCGGTCAGTGTGGTGCCGGACTCGAGCACATGGTCTTTAATTTTGACCGCGTACGTAGGCGACAACCCCAATAAACGAGAGAGTTGCTGCTTGGCGACGACGAGATCTGCCTTGGCGACGGTCTTGTCTTTCCTCGCATTGTTCCGCTCAATCCGTGCGAGGTTCTCGTCGAGTTTCGTCGCGTCACCGGCCTGTACCCGCTTTTTGGCGACTTCTTCGACCCGCTTGAACAACGTTACGGCCTGCGACGCAAGATCGAGCGCGGTTCGTCGATAGAGCACCTCGAAATACGCGGCTTCTACCTCTTTGAGGAGTGCCCATTCTTGGTGCGCCAGCTGGGCTCGAACATTGTCCAATCCGGCCTGGGCGCGCTCTTGTGAGATGCCTCGGTTGAAAAGGCTTCCAACCGACTGGATGATTTCTACTTCGTAGTTGGGGCCCGTATTGCGCGCGGTGTTATTCTTCCACACGATACCGAAGGTTGGGTTCGGAATGATACCTGCCGAAACCAGCTGTGCCTCGGCAATGCCGATCTTCTTGCGCATCGCCAAGAGTTCCGGATTTTGAGCCAGGGCGATTAACCGCGCCTCGAAAACACTCACCCCGTCGGAAAGATCGAGCTCCTTTGCTGTACTCTGCAATGCTCTTTCTGGAGTGGCCTCTTCGAAGGAGCGAGCCGTCGCCGCCACGTTGATCGGATCTGGTTCGTAAGAAACACAACTGCTTGCCAAAAAGATTACTAAAGCGATAAGAATACCTGGGATCTGCTTTCGCATGCAGGCCCTCCCTGTCGATTATCGTCGATTGAGTTAAAACGTTCCCTACACCCGTCAGCGAGACAGGCGGGTAAGATAAGAGTGGAATAGTTGATCAGATCAAGAAAGAGCAGTTGGCAAGGAAGAGTTCGCTATCGATTGATAGCATTGCCAGTGGCTTAGCCTGCCAACGGAAAGGGGGTGCGGGTACTACTGCACCAAGAGCAGAGGTTCCATTACATCGCAACGGAGCAAAGAACGCTCTAGCGAAACAAGACGATTCAGACGAATTTGAAAGCCGGCTTGGGTAGAGTTTTCCTTGCTGATGCAAGTAGCATTGCGGATGTTTCGCCTCACCCGGAAGTGGCTTATCTGGATGGCAATGCTTGGCGGCTTCCTCACAATGGGCGCCTTTCAGCGGGTTCAATTGCGGATGGTCGCTCTGCGCGCAACCGCCCACTAAGCCGATGGCAACCCATAGGGATAAAACCGCGAATTGTAGAGATCGTTTCATTTTGTCAATCAGAACACATTCAATATATCGAGAAGCTTCAGAAGAGAATATTATATGTACTAACTAGGTTGAGTCAAGACCAATGACTGGCAAGCGCGTTAGAGAGCGATTGTCCTTTCCGGCGTTGAATTGCTCTCGACCGTTTCGAGAGAGGTTGCAAATCATCTTCAACATTACGAATGCAGCTGTTTTGTAGGGCATTCCTTTAGATAGGGCAGTGAGAAAGTAAACTGTTCCCAGTTTATATGTTAAAAGATGGTGGTGTCGAGGTTTTTCGTTCATTACAATAGCCATGTTATCTATGGTAAACCGGAGGTTTTATTGAACGAGAATATCGGCGCGGCGACGTTTCTTGAGGCGTCCAACCAGGTGTTAGCTTGGGTGAACACGCTTGAACAGGTGGGCGGGGATCTTGTGCAATGTGTCCATGACCGAGACTACGTAGTCTTTGCGGGCTGCGGATCGGCCTTCAATGCGGCGCATACGGCGGCGGCGATCTTTCAGGAGTGGACGGGCATTTATGCCCAGCCGGTGCAGGCGGCCGACGTTTACACGTTTCCCGCGGCGATCCTTCCGCGGCCGGACAAGAGCTTGCTGGTGGGGATCTCCCGTTCCGGATCGACCACAGAGTCGCTCCGCGCGCTCCAAATGGCGAACCGGTTGGGCGCGGCGACGTTGAGCTTGACGGTGGCTCCGGATTCGCCCATGCAGGCGCAGGCGGATGCCGCGATCGTCTTGGAGGGCGCGTCGGAGAAGAGCGTGGCGACAACACGCTCGGTGACAAGCATGATCTACGCGCTGCAACTGCTGGCCGCGCAAGTCACCGGAGACGCGGAACGCTGGGAACGGTTGGAAACGCTCCCACAAAAAGGGGCCGCGATCCTCGAGACGGCCAAGGCGTTGGGCGAAACGGTTGGCGGCGATGCGACAATCCAGACGTTCGCCTTCCTCGGTGGGGGAGCCTATTACGGCCTGTGTCGTGAGGCGCAGCTTAAGATCAAGGAGATGGCATTACTCCCTGCGGATGCTTATCCGGCGCTCGACTTTCGTCACGGTCCGAAGGCCTGTGTGGACGATAAGACCCTCGTGGCAGTGATGCTTTCCGATCGCGGCCGGGAGGCGGAGATCGCATTGCTCCAAGAGATGCGATCGCTGGGCGCGCGGACGCTGGCCATCTGCGACACCACCGATGGCGCGATCCGTGCCGCATCGGACTGGGTCTTCCAAACCAATTCGGGCCTTTCCGAATGGGAGCGGGCGATCCTATATCTGCCGGTTCTCCAGTTCACGGCCTACCACAAAGCCCTCAGTCGAGGACTGGACCCCGACACACCGCGCAACTTGGACTATTACGTCAGTCTGTAGCTTCCGACTTGCCGTTGTGCTGCTGAACGTATTGCCCAGGGGCTTTTTCAAAGACCTTCCGACAATTTTCCGTGCAGAAATAGTACGTTTTCCCCTGATGGGTGCTGCGGGGTGTGGCTTCATCCACACGGACGTTGATGCAGCCGAGGTCGCCGTTGTGCAGGCAAACTGGGTCTTGGGCCACTGGCCGCGGATCGGGGGCGCTGGAGCACGCAATGCCAAACGCCATCCACGCGGCCACGAGAAGAAGCGTTATTCTATTTCGCATTCGACTCTCCTTTTGGGTTCATTTTCTTGCACGGGTGTTAGAACGTGACTGTGACTGCGGAAACGACCTTGATGTCTGTTTCCTGCTGCTCGCCGTTGAGGTTTTGGACAGCCGGAAACTGTGGAGCGAGGGTAATCGCCACGTTTTCGCACACGTCCACCCGAATGCCGGGTGAGAGGAACAGGGCGGTGCCGCCCGTATGGGAATCGTGAGAGCCGCGATCCTGGTTTTCAAGCAAGTGCCGGACGATCGCTTCGACGAAAAGGCTGGTCCGAGGATATTGATCCATCGCTTCGGTCAGTCGCACATTGACCGCAACGCCGGCATCGATACGGTCACCAAGCTTAAAACGATTTCGCTGACCCCGGCGGGTATACTGTGCGCTGGCGTCCATAGAGATCTGCTCGGTCAGCCATCGGGAAAAAGCGAGGCCGACCATTACGTCGTACGCCCCGGTACCCGGGGTCGCGGACGGCTCGATGAACTCCCCGGCGTCGTTCTTGATCCGAAACTTTCCGGTCGGAAATTTCACGCCGCCGAATACCGCGACCTGTCCCTCCGGCCCCTTGCAAAAGCGGAACTTGCCTCGAACCCACAGATCGGTCAGTCCGTCCGGATCGAAGTCATGGATGGCCAATTCGCCCTCGTCTGCTTCAAACTCGCCTTCCCGTGTGCCGGTGGCGTCGTAGTAGCCGAGGGTCAGTCCTACTTGGAGGTCTTCGGCCAGGCCAAAATCAGCGCTGAATTTGTGTAGGAAGCTGCGGGCCAACGCATCGAAGCTGCCGGCCTTTTCTGCCCGATGCAGGACCTCCGAACGTCGCGCCTGTTTGAACTCGGTATATTCGCTTCGGTACTCAAAGGAAAGCGTGTTCGGGGCTAGCGTCTGCGCCGACTGTGTGCTGGTCCCGCCGCCGGATGTGCCCGGGCCATGATCGGCGTGGGCGACGAGCTCCAATGCCAACAGGCAGGCGATAGAGAGCAGCAAGGGCAGTGCCCAATGCCGGACCCTATTAGCGTTTGACGATGTTTTTTTCATGTTTAAGATACTCTCCTGTCTATTCATTGAAATTAACTTGGCAAAGGAGCTTTTAAAGGCTCGCTCAGAAGGCGTATTGCCAGCCAATAGTGGCGATCAGGTCGGTTTCCAGCTGTGGACCGTCCAGGTGCTGGTAGACTGGAGCGCCGGCTTCGATGGCCAATCGATGCCCTTTGACGGGGGTGTCGTCTGTGCCGAACAGGTTGATGCCGAAGAGCAGATCGACACGGTGTCCGCCGCGCAAGTGCGGATCGCCGGTCGGGACAGCGCGCGCACTGACGTCTGAATCGAAGCCGTCGATGTTGCGCCATAGCTGGCCATCCAGTCGAACCGATGTACTCATCCACGCGGCGCATTCGTAGGAGCACCAAACGCTGGCGCCGTATTCGTTGCCCAGTTGATAGTCTTTTCGATTCTCTCCCAGTCGGGCCACGGCGCGGGCCTGCGCGCCCCAACCGAGCGCGTCGTCGTGACCGAGGTAGGTAACGCCTGGCAACAGGTCGAAGGTTCCCGAGCCCAGCTGCATGGGATAGGGCAGTCGCATGCGTCCCATGGCGGCGTTCGCCAGGTGGCCTTTTTTGCTGATCGATCCGGTGGGCAGGCTGATGCCGCCGTTGAGCAAGAGCTGGTGTATCTCGTTCTCGCAAACTTTGACAATTGCTGACAGCTTCACGTCGCCAATCCCGCGGGTGCGGGTGGTAAAGCGACGGCGCATGCCCATGACGCCACGGGACTTGTGCTTCATAGACTTCTGGATGTACGGCACCATGGCCATGAGCGTGACGTCATCGGACGGCGCGTGCATCAGCGAAAACAGGTGCATCTCCATCTTCATACTCGTCGGTGCGACCATGTAGCCTCGGGCGAACACATCGGACGTTTTTAGTCGACTGTTGCCGTCGCGATTGCCGTTCATGTACATGTTCTTGAACCGGTAGCCCAGCATCCATTCGCCCGCCTTGTGGACGTGCTCGCCCATGACCCCGATTGGCGCATGGCTGCTGGCCGTTGAAGCGTGGTGGTGCGACAGGGCCTG
>JAJDCN010000052.1 GCA_029260815.1 Planctomycetota bacterium | reverse complement strand
CTCGTCTACGGTATGGCAGGCGCGGCAGCCCCTTCCGGTGCGATCACGCGCGCCGACATCGGTACGACTGTCAGCGGCGTTATCTTTAGCGGCGAACTCGAGATCGACCGGGCCGGTCTTTCTGTCTCCAACGCAGGCGATATTAACGACGATGGCATCGCCGACATCCTGATTAGCAGTCGGGACGCCAATCGTGACGGTTTGGATGCGGTCGGAGAAACTTACCTCGTCTACGGGCAGAATGGAGCGGCAGCCCTATCGGGAACAATTTCTCTATCAACCGTTGGGTTGACGGTGAGCGGTGCTGTTTTTCGCGGTGCGGGGGAGCGCCACGGCGCGGGAAGTGTCGTTGCGAACGCCGGCGACATGAACAATGACGGGATTGATGACTTTCTGATCAGCGCCGGGGCGGCGAACGACGGCCGTCCTCCAGGAGAACGTAGCGCAGCCTACTTGATCTACGGTCAGAGCGGACCTTCCGAGCTGTCTGGAGAGTATACGCTGGATGCTGTGGGTACGACCGTGTCCGGCGCCGTATTCGCAGGGTTGGGTTTTGAAGAGGCTGGCAATACAAACCTCGCATTCGCAGGGGATGTGAACAGGGATGGGATCAGTGACTTTCTCATCGGATCTCCAAGTACCATTGTCAATGGCAACTTTGAAGCGGGGGAAACGTACTTGGTCTTTGGTCCATCCTTCCCGTCGACGCTGTCAGGCGACTACGAGGTTTCTACGATCGGCAGCGCCATCCCTGGTGTACAGTTAGAAGGAGAGAATACCAGAGACCAAGCCGGCATCTCCGTTGCGACCGCGGGCGACTTCAACGGAGATGGTATCGACGACTTCCTAGTCGGAGCATGGTCGGCAGATCCCGGCGGCGCAGATGCCGGGGGGAAAGCGTATCTCATCTATGGCAAGCTTGGATTCACCCCTTTCCTCGCTCCGATTGATTTGGCAGATGTCGGCGGTACGGTGGAGGGCGTTGTCTTCAACGGGGTTAACCAAGCAGACCGTGTCGGCCGGCACGTCTCAACCGCCGGTGATGTTAACGGCGATGGCATTGACGATATTCTGATCGGCGCTCCAGGGTTTGCCTTCGAGAGCCTCAACGGTGTGCCCTACACGGACAGTGGCCACGTCTATCTCGTTTACGGCCAAGCGGGCGGCGCTGCGCTATCCGGTAGCGTAGACGTGTCCGACGTGGGTTCTTCCGTGCGTGGCGTCAACTTCAATGGCGTCCATGCCCTCGACTTGGTGAGTTTTGTATCCAATGGAGGCGACGTCAACGGCGATGGCTTTGACGACATCCTGATCGGTGGATCACGGATCGACGCAAACGGCGTCCGTGACAATGGCCAAGCGTTCCTCATCTACGGCAACACAGGCATCCCCGAGCCGGGAACAATGGGGTTGGCAGCGATTGGGTTGGGCGGATTGGTCTAGGGGCGCCGACGGCGTCGGGAGGGGTCGCACGGTCGGCAGCTGTAAAGTCTTGAGTTAAAAGGTCTGTCAACACGAGAGCTTCGTCACCGCGGAGCTTAACAGTCTGCATTTGTTCTCAAAAAACTCTTAATTTTCTTTCGTTTTTATTTTACTCTGTTCGTGGTCGATTTTCTCAAGGGGGATGGGAATGCATCTTCTCGTCCCTGATGAGGGCTGCGCGTCTGCGGCGTAACCCCGAAAACAGAGGCCGTCTGTTTTGGCGACTCGATAGAAGTAGCGCCAAATCCGACAACAAGGAGAATCCTCAACGATGTGGAAATCAATCCTAGCCACTACGGCAGCCCTCCAATTCTTTTTTGCCCTCCCTACCCACGCGAATGAGTTGGCCGGCACCCTCAACCTCTCCGACATGGGCGTCACCTGGCAAGGGGTAACCTTTACCGGAGCCAGAGCTGAAGACGAATCAGGTGGGGCCGTCTCCAACGCCGGAGACGTCAACGGTGACGGGATCGACGATCTGCTCATCGGTGCGCCCGGCGCCGACCCGAACGGCATCAGCCAACCTGGAGAGACCTACCTGATCTATGGTAAGAGCGGGGCCTCGGCCTTGTCAGGAACCTTCGACCTGGCCAATGCCGACGTCACCTTCAGCGGCATCGATGTGGATGACCTGTCCGGCATCTCCGTCTCCAACGCGGGTGACATCAACGGCGATGGCATCGACGATCTGCTCATCGGAGCAAGACGTGCCGACCCGAACGGCAACGACTGGGCTGGGGAGACCTACTTGGTCTACGGCAAGAGCGGAGCCTCGGCCTTGTCGGGCACCTTCGGCTTGGCCAACGCCGACGTCATCTTCAACGGCATTGATCCTTTTGACGAATCCGGCTTCTCGATCTCCAATGCCGGTGACATCAACGGCGACGGGATTGGAGACCTGCTCATTGGGGCTTCGAGTGACGAGCCAAACGCCAGCGCCAGAGCCGGTGAGACCTACCTAGTCTACGGCCGCAGCGGTGCTTCGGCCCTGTCCGGAACGTTTGACCTGGCCACTGCGGATGTGACTTTCAACGGTATTGACGTCGGCGATTTTTCCGGCTTTTCCGTTTCCAACGCCGGAGACATCAACGGCGACGGGATCGAAGACCTGCTCATCGCGGCTTGGGAGGCCACTCCAAACGGCACCGCCAGAGCTGGGGAGACCTATCTGGTCTACGGCAAGAGCGGAGCCTCGGCCTTGTC
>JAJDCN010000051.1 GCA_029260815.1 Planctomycetota bacterium | reverse complement strand
CGTGGTTCCCACCAATACAGAGGATGTGACCGAACTGTTGACGACCAAACCAGCCATCAATCTTTTCAATGGCTCTATCATCCTTTCTGAAAAGATGTTCAACATCTCCACAGTGGATCAGGACGTCGCCGCGCAGGGGGGCCAACTTCTCGTGGCCGCCATGGGTGTCACTGATGATGACAATCTTCATAGTGGCCATCACATCATGATCCAGCGTCCAATGTCCAGTTTTTTCCCGAGCGTTTCAATGCATGTGTTGCGTCGACCAGTTGAAACCACCGGACAAAGCTGCCATTCACACCCCAGCCCACAACCTAATCATATTACCAACCTCTTGCAGCCGTTCTTGCCGCAAGCACTGGTTCTCAATCTTTAGCGCCTTGAAGAACGCCACGCAAAGCATTGGCCCTTTTTCCACGTTCTTGCGCACATAAAGCATGGCGCGGTGCAGGTCTTCATCTTCAACATCCCGATCCATACAATCGTCAATTGCTTTATCAATCACGTCCAAGATTGCGTGCAGTTCATCCAGTATCAGAAGTTCTTCTGACCAGTTGCCGCCGAATGCTACATTTCCGAGTTGTTTTTTCTTGTCCATGATGAGAACATAATAGGAACATAGTATACAAATACGCCAGCCACAGAATGTAGGATATGACAGAATTTCGCACGCTTTATATTGATATGAACAGCTTCTTTGCCAGTGTAGAACAGCAAATGGAGCCGTCCTTGCGCGGCAAGCCTGTGGGAATCACCGCTGTTGAAGCGGAATCGGGTTGTGTGGTGGCGGCAAGTTATGAGGCAAAGGCATTCGGAGTGCGAACAGGTACACGGGTCTATGAAGCCCGCAGGCTTTGCCCCAACATCATATTCAGACCGAGCCGCCATAAGCTTTACGTTCGGGTGAATCAAAGGATAGCCGCCGTATTGGACAGATACGCCGAACTGGAGCGCATACGGTCTGTGGATGAGTTCCAGATTGCGCTTGGTGGAACCACTGCACGGCTTGAGGGGGCCATTGCGCTCACCAAACAGCTAAAGGCCGTTGTGGGTGCTAATATAGGCTCTCAGATGCGGTTTAGTGCTGGTATTGGCCCCAACCACCTGCTTGCAAAGATTGCGGGTAAACTGGAAAAGCCGGACGGGTTAAGCTGGTTGTCCCGTGAGAACTTGCCCGAAGCTTTAGCACATATGCAGCTAGATGATTTGCCGGGCATTTCGCGTGGTATTAAAGCGCGACTTTGGAAAGCGCATATCTGGGATATTCCTGCCATGTATAATCTCGACCCAAGGCATGCGCGGAAAATCTGGGGGTCGGTTGAGGGCGAACGGTTTGTGCGTGCCTTACAGGGTGAAAACATACCGCTCTTGGAAACCAAACGAAACGGCTACGGCAACTCCAAGGTGCTTTCGCCGGAAAACAAAACCATAAACAACGCTTACCATGTCTCACGCTGGTTGATTGAAAAGTCAGGCCACAGGCTCAGGCGAGATGGATATACGGCTACGCACTTCTCGGTGTTTATGCGGTTTGAACCGGAAGGCGGTTGGAAGGGTAGCCTTAAATCTCACCCCGCACAGGATACATTGTTATTCCTTAATCTGAACAAACGGCTTTGGCGGCGTATGTATGATGCGCGGCGACCCCAAAGGATTTCCAGCATTGGCATTCATCTTGGTGGTGTTCAAACGTTGGAACGGCGGTCAGGCGAGATGTTGTTGCCGCTTGATGCGGGCAAGGCGAACGCCAGTGAAAAGCTTGGGTGCATTATGGATAATATCAACGGGCGGTTTGGGACGGGTACTGTAAAATACGGTGTGAACAAGCCACACTTGGGGTTCTTTGATAAGGGGTGATAATCAGAGTAGCTGACCCATCTCCAAAGCTCCCATACGTTCCTCAAAAAAAGCTCGCCAATCTGCAATTACTTCAACAGACGCCAATCCCTTTGCCTCAATCTCAATTAGATATTTTTCAGCAGTCGGAAAACTGGTCCAACCGGGTTTATCATCAACTGACGTAAGCCATTTATTTCTAAGATATTCCAACGCCTGTGATTTAGTGTTTGAATCCAGTTCTACTGGACTGTTAAACGCGACTAACCGGCGACCTAATTGCTTTAAGCGTTGATCTTCCAACTGTTCGACGATGTCGGCCCTTTGTTGCCAGTCACCACTTTGAAAATTTCTAAGTATGGCTTTGTCAGTGTTTGTATAAAAGCCCTCATAAATCTTCGTCTCAACGGGCCTGTCTTCGTCGAGCTCTTTGTCTTTATATCGGGCAGCCAATGCTCGACCAACACGCTTCTGAAAATCAGGGCGGTCTTGAATGAGTGATGCCTTTTCATAGAGCATTGGATCATTGCTTCTTGAGTAAAACAGATTGGGAGCATTGTTTATGGAAATACTTCGAATGATCTTGGGTGATGCTGAAACTGCATTGGCAAGAGTGTCATCATCCACATCAAAGTAATCCGCTGGATCCGCCAAATTTAAATCAAAAAAACCTGCGCTATTGGCATTGTCTATTGAAAACCCACAGAAGCAGCCTGTGTAAGCCCGCGCAGCCCCGCCAGAACAATACGGATCTTTTCTTCAGCAGAATAGGTTTGCCGTGTTTTGCGGCGGATGTTTTTAACTAATTTACCTGCAGCTGATTTGCTGCTTCCCGACTTCTTATTCATCTTTAACTCCTAATGGTTAAGATGAACCAGAAATACTCCATTATTCAAACACTCAATTCTGTCCCATAGGTGCTGACGTTAGACAAGAGGGTTTACCTCTTTGATGGAGACCTTTGCTGCTATGAGCAGATAGGTTGATCTTTTGGTGTCAAATTATCCGCACAATGGCATCCATCTATAATCGCTGAATGTCCGCTATGAGCCCGAAGCTGCCGTTCGCTGAAAGTCCTGATTGGACCTGTCAATGCTCGCTGAGGGATTTGAAGCGACAGCCATCTTGATGTGTTCCTACTTACAAAACATCATGAGGCCATAGGCATCACCACACGAAATGAACGCAACGGTACGCGAAATATTGCACCAGAGAGATTGATTGTAGCTGCAACTAGGTTATTGAAAGCCCAATATGACTGAGGTCATCGCCTATTGGATAAATTTGGATTTTCAAACACATCAAGCAATCCATGACGGGCAAAATCTGACACAGCTTTCAAGATGTCGGTCTTAATAGTTTCAGATGGTTGATCCGGAAATGCGGTTTGAAAAACGTCTATTATTTCTGCCAATGTGATCGGTGCTTTCAACATAGCCCAGATGGCTTTTGCAATTCTATCAAGGTGATGTATTTTTGCTCCCGAAGAAGATGCAATAAAACAGTCCTCATCATAG
>JAJDCN010000006.1 GCA_029260815.1 Planctomycetota bacterium | reverse complement strand
CATGCGCACCCGGTCGCCCAGCAGGGCGCCACCGGAAAAGGGGCTGGTTGGATCGATGGCCAGGATGCCGACGGTACGGCCCTGGGCGCGCAGCGCACCGGCCAGCCCGTTGACCAACGTACTCTTGCCCGCACCCGGCGGGCCGGTGATGCCGATGCGATAAGCGCTGTGGCCGTGGCCATGGACGGCCTCCAGCAGGCTCCGCGCGGCTTCAGTCTCGCCCTCGATCAGGCTGATGGAGCGTGCGGCGGCCAAGGGGTCTCCGTCCAGCAGCCGCTTGGCGAGGGATTCAACCGAGTTTTTATTGTCCCGTGGGTTCAAATCCGCTCCGTCAGTCCGCCAGCATGTGTCGCGAGATCACGATTCGTTGCACTTCGCTGGTTCCTTCGTAGATTTCCGTAATCTTGGCGTCGCGGAAATAGCGCTCCACCGGGAATTCTTTGGTGTATCCGGCGCCGCCATGGATCTGGACGGCGTTGTCAGCCGCCTTGTTGGACACAATGGAGGCGAACAGCTTGGCCATGCTGCCTTCCTTGGAGTGCGGCTTGCCCTCGTCCTTCAGTTGTGCGGCGCGGTAGGTCAACAGTCGCGCGGCGTCGATCTCCATGGCCATGTCCGCGATCATGAACTGGATCGCCTGCATGTCGGCGATCGGTTTGCCAAACTGGATGCGCTCTTTGGCGTACCGAATTGAATCGTCCAGACACGCCTGGGCGATGCCCAATGCCTGGGAGGCGATGCCGATACGGCCACCGTCGAGCGTATGCATGGCAATTTTGAAACCGATACCTTCCTCGCCCACGCGATTTTCTGCCGGCACGCGCGCATTCTCAAAGCTTAGTTGTACCGTGTCGGAGCCGCGGATGCCCAGCTTGTGTTCCAGCTTCCCGACGGAAAAACCCTCGGTCTTTTTTTCTACGATGAAGGCGGAGATGCCGCGAGTTTTGTGTTCCTTGCTGGTCCGGGCGAAAACGATAAATAGCTCGGCGATCGAGCCGTTGGTGATCCAGGCCTTGGTCCCGTTGAGCACGTAATCGTCGCCATCGCGCACGGCCGACATCTGTAACCCGCCGGCGTCGGAGCCGTAGTCCGGCTCGGTCAAGGCGTAGGCTCCGATCTTTCGCCCGCCGGCGATGTCCGGCAGGTACTTCTTTTTCTGTTCTTCATTGCCGAAGTAGCGCACCGGTCCGGAGAACAGCGAGCAGTCAACCGACAGGGTCACGCCGGTGGAGGCGCAGACGCGGTTGATTTGTTCCAGGATCAAGCATAGCGCCAGGTTACCCGCGCCGTTGCCGCCGTATTCCTCCGGGATGACCGTCCCGGTGAAGCCCATCTCGGCCATCTGTTGAAACAGGCTCAGCTCGAACTTCTCCTCTTTGTCCATCTTTGCGGCCAGCGGCTTGATTTTCTGGTCGGCGAAGTCCCGCGCGGTTTGTTGGATCAGCTTGTGTTCTTCGGTTAGTTCAAAGTCCAAGGTGTTTTCTCCTTGATCGGGCTTGTCGTCAGTCGTAGTCGTAGAACCCTTTGCCGTTCTTGCGCCCCAGGCGCCCGGCGGCGACCATTTTTCGCAACAGCGGGCAGGGGCGATATTTCGGATCGGAAAAGCCTTCGTAGAGGACTTCCATGATCGACAAACAGGTGTCCAATCCGATCAGGTCGGCCAGCTGCAGCGGGCCCAAGGGATGCGCCATTCCCAGCTTCATGACCGTGTCGATTCCGTCTCGGTCGGCCACGCCTTCCATCAGCGTGTAAACGGCCTCGTTGATCATCGGCATGAGGATTCGGTTGGAGACGAAACCCGGGTAGTCCTGCGCCTGGACGGGGGTTTTGTTCATTTCGTTCACGAGAGCAAGCACTTTGTTCGTCGTGGCCTCGGAGGTTTCCAGTCCGCGGATGATCTCGACCAGTTTCATGACTGGCACGGGGTTCATGAAGTGCATGCCAATGACCTTGTCGTGGCGTCCGGTGACCGCGGCAATCTCGGTGATGGAGATGGAAGAGGTGTTGCTGGCAAGAATCGTTTCGGGCCCGCAAACCTTATCCAGTTTCTCGAAGATTGATTTTTTGACAGCAAAACTTTCCGTGACCGCCTCGACAACAATGATGGAGCCGCGCGTGTCCTCGATCTTGGTGCTGGTATGAATGCGGGAGTGGATGCCACCGACTTCGTCTTCGGTAATTGCACCCTTCTTGGCCATGCGACCGAGATTCTTTTCGATGGTGGCCATGGCATTTTTCAGCAGGTCGGCATTCACGTCGACCAATGTTACATCGTACTGCGCCGCGGCGAAGACTTGGGCGATCCCGTTGCCCATGGTGCCGCCGCCGATCACGGAGACTTTTTTCTCGCTCATTGTTGTTCCTCCCTTTCGCAGATTCTCCGTCGTTCGTCGTCTACTCTGTTGCTCTGAGTGGGGCCCATGTTGAGCAAAGAATTAGCCTCAAAACCATTGCCTCGTTTTTTTCAAGTTCGTTCCACGCTGAGGGCGACGGCGTTTCCACCGCCCAGGCACAGGGTCGCCAGGCCGGTGGTGGCTCCGCGGGCGGCCATGGCGTGCAGTAGGGTCGTCAGGATGCGCGCTCCACTGGCGCCGATCGGGTGACCCAGGGCCACGGCTCCGCCGTTGACGTTGAGGCGGTCCGGCGCGATCTTCAACTCACGCTGTAGGGCCACCGCCGCCGCGGCAAACGCTTCGTTCAGCTCGATCAAGTCAAAGTCGCGGATTTCCATTTTCGTTTTCTTTAACAGGTTTCCGACGGCCTGCAGCGGCGCCATCATGACCCATTGTGGCTCGCATCCGCCCGTGGCGTATCCACTGATGCGCGCCAGCGGGGTCAAGTTGTTCTCTTTGACAAACTCCCCGGAGGCGACCACCAAGGCGCTGGCCCCGTCGGAGATCTGC
>JAJDCN010000050.1 GCA_029260815.1 Planctomycetota bacterium | reverse complement strand
ACTACGATTCGTTTTCCCACAACCTCGCGCAGGCCTTCGGCGTCCTGGTCTGCACCGTTCGCGTTGAACGCAACGACGCGCTGTCCGCCGTGGAAGCCATCCAGTTGGAACCCGACGGCATCGTGATCTCCCCCGGACCCGGCACGCCGGCCCAGGCCGGGATCTCGGTAGAACTGATCCAACGGGTCGGCGGCAAGATCCCCCTGGCCGGGGTGTGTCTGGGTCACCAGTGTATCGCCGCCGCGTTCGGTGGCCGGATCCGTCGCTCGCCGCGCCCGACCCACGGCAAGATCTCCCACATCCGACTCGACAT
Organism: Planctomycetota bacterium; assembly: GCA_029260815.1. Classification (GTDB taxonomy): domain Bacteria; phylum Planctomycetota; class B129-G9; order JAJDCN01; family JAJDCN01; genus JAJDCN01. The sequence continues at coordinate 17,714 of JAJDCN010000050.1, read as the reverse complement.
GCAGGGACTCTTCTCCGGACTGCCCAAGACCATCCAGGCTGCCCGCTACCACTCCCTCACCGTGGACGAGCCGTCCCTGCCCGGCTGCTTCGATATCACCGCCCGTACCACCGATGGCGAGATCATGGGAATTCGCCATCGGCGCTACGCGATCGAAGGGGTCCAATTCCACCCGGAGTCCTTCTTGACCCCAGACGGGCCAAGTATCGTGAGAAATTTCGTGCGCAGGACACAAAACAAACTCCCCCAGGAGAACATGGATGCCGGATAACTTTGCAGACCGTCTGCTGGCCGTCTCGGAACAAAAGAACAGCGCCTTGATGGTCGGCATCGACCCGCAATACGAACGGATCCCCGCGGAGATCCGGACCGCCGCGACCGCCCAACATGGCGATGGCCTGGAGGCGCGCGCCGAGGCGGCGCGTCAATTCGGCTACGCCGTTATCGATATCGTGGCCGACCAGGTCGTGGGCGTCAAGCCACAAAGCGCTTATTTTGAGGCATTTGGGCCCGCTGGAGTCGCCGCCTACGCCGACGTGCTCGACTACGCGCATCAGGCCGGCCTGCTAGTCGTCGCCGACGTGAAGCGCGGAGACATCGGTTCCACGGATGCCGCTTACGCCGAGGCTTATCTGGGAGACGGACCAGCTGGCGCACGCCCGTTTGCAGCCGACGCGCTGACCGTCAGCCCCTACCTGGGACGGGACGCCATCGAGCCGTTCGTAACCCTCGCAAGACAGACCGGGCGAGGTTTGTTTGTTCTGGTTCGCACGTCCAATCCATCCGCGGGAGACGTGCAGGACGTGGGCAACGATTCACCCGTTTACTTGCGCGTTGCCCAAATGCTTCACACCATGGGCCAGGCGCTGCTGGGCAAACAAGGGTATACATCCCTGGGCGCCGTGGTAGGAGCCACCTACCCGGACGACGTGGCGCGCCTACGCGTGGTGATGCCAAACGCCCTGTTCCTCCTCCCCGGCTTCGGCGCCCAGGGGGCGACTGCCGAAATGGTTGCCGCAGCATTCGACAAGGACGGCCGCGGCGGCATCGTGCCTGCTTCGCGCTCGATCCTCTACGCCGGGGAAGGCCAAACCGATTGGCGCGGGGCGATCTCCGAAGCAACCCTGACGGCGAACGAACAGATCAACGCGGTGAGGCTTCGAAGATGATTCTCGCCGCGGCCGCGATCCTCGCGCTCGCATTCGGGATCTCCTGGCTCGTGACGCTGCGCGGACGCGATTACTTTGCGCGCATCGGCTTGGTCGACATGCCGGGCGAGCGAAAGCTTCACTTCGTTCCCACCCCCCTGGGCGGCGGGGCCGGAATCCTGGCCGGGTTCCTGGTGCCCATCGTCCTGGGCTTCCTCTTTGCTCACCTGTTCCACGACCGAGCCGGGTTTCTTCCTGCTGCGGTGGCCGAACATCTGCCAGGCGCCGTTTCCACAACGCCGCGGGTCCTCCCGATCCTCATGGGGGCTCTGTTGATCTTCGGGATCGGGCTGGTGGACGATCGGGTGGGCCTGAGCCCGGGACAAAAGCTGTTGGGGCAAATCCTGGTCGCCGCCGGACTCACCGTGTCCGGGATCCGCATCACACTGTTTATCGATCACGCCGCGGTCGGCGCCCTTTTGACAATCGGCTGGGCGGTTGCGCTCATGAACGCATTCAACCTGCTGGACAACGCCAACGGATTGTCCGCCGGCGTGGCTGTGGTGGTTGCCGGGATCCTGACGGTCGTGGCCATTCAGACCGATCAACTCTTTATCGCGGCGCTGCTGCTGACATTCTGCGGGGCCCTGCTGGGGTTTCTCCTGTTCAACTTCCCCAAGGCCTCCATCTTCATGGGCGATGCCGGGAGTTTGTTGGTGGGCTACGTCATGGCCGTTTGCACGATCCTCTTTACGTTCTACTCGCCAAACTTCGCGTCGACCCACTGGCCGATCCTCCTTCCGTTGCTGGTCATGGCCGTACCGCTATTTGACACGGGCTCGGTCATCTTCCTGCGGATCCGGGAGGGACGACCAATCTTTCAGGGCGATCGACGCCACCTGTCCCACCGACTCATGGCTATGGGCATGAGCGAGACGCAGGCCGTCGTGACGATTTGGCTGTTGACCTTTTGCACGGGCATTGCCGCCACTCTGTTGTACAAGACGAACCTGTTCGGCTGCCTGGTCATCCTCGCTCAGACTCTGGCGGTCCTAGGCCTAATCGTCGTCCTCGAAATCACTGTTGGAGCGCGCAAGTAGATGGCCGCGAAGCAATGGATCGGCCCGGCCGCCGCAGTCGCCGTAACGGCCCGGACCGGGTTCTCCCCACAGAACATCGGTTTCGGCGGGGATCTCGTGGTCGATGCCTTGTGCTTTGTGCCGCTGTTGTTGTGGCTCCTGGGCGACGCCGCAAACGGGCGGCTACTCTACCAGCGCCGGATCCGCCTGTGGCCGGTCTTTTTGTTTGCCGTGCTTGTGGCACTCTCGCCCCTGGTCGCTTCGTACAAATTCGCCGCGATCCGCACGTCCATTCACTGGCTGTCCCATCTAGCCCTTTTGACGGGTTTGATCCAGGCCGGGACCGCTGCCTGGCGACCGGTGCTTGCCGCGGCGGCCGCCGGCGGCGTCTTGCATGCGGCCGGCGGGGTCTGGTTCGTTCATGCCGCCACCGAATCCACCGCTGCCGCTCTGGCCCAATACGATCCCGATGCCTACCAGCTGGCCGTCGACAGCGGACGTCTGGACGCTCCAGTCGGGGCTTTCCTGTCACCCAACGTCTTGGCCAGCTTCTTGATCCTGACTGGTTCGGTGAGTCTCGCTTGTATGTTTGCGCGAACCGGTCGGTGGCGGTGGTGCGCGCTTCCCGGGGTATTGCTGGTCGCGTACTGTTTTCTGTTGTGCAAATCGATCGGCGGGTTTCTCGGCGCGGGGGTGGCCCTGTTGCTGTTTTTCTTTACGGGTCTAGGCCGTGTTGGGCGCCAGAGGATCGGCATTGCAACCGGCTGCGCTCTCGGGACGGCACTCTTCGCAGTCCTCTGGGCAGGTTTGGACGTCGCCCCCCTCAACCGCATCGGCCGAATCCCGTCGGTGGATGTGCGCGGCACCTATTGGCTGGCTAGCGGGCGGATCTTTCTGGACCAGCCATTGACCGGTGTCGGACTGGATAATTTTGGCGACGCATTCCTGTTCCATCGAGAGCCCTGTCCGGAGGAGCCCCAGGACCCGCACAACAGTGTGATCCGGATGTTCACAGAACTGGGCGCCCTCGGAGGGATCGCCTTTTTGGCGGCGTGGCACGTCCTGGTTCGTCCCCACTTCAAGCGAGGCATGCCCTACGAGCCGGCCCCACCGGATAGATCCGAGAGATGGACTACCGCGCTGGTCTGCGCCGCGGTGGCCGCCGGAGCGATCACGACGCAGGGAATTTTCCCCGCCGAAAGCGTGGCGTTGCGCATCGGGGTGTCGTTGGCGGCGATCGGCGTGTGGCTGACAACCTTTTTCATGATTTTTTCGATTTCCGTTTCTCTGGCCCACCGAGTGCTGCTGGCCGGCCTGTGCGGAGCCTTGGTCCACAGCTTGTTGGATTTCCAGTTCGACGTTCAGGCCATGAGTCTCTGCCTCTGGACGGCGCCGGCGCTGTTGGCGCTCATGTGCGCCGGAGGTAAGCGACCGGGCGAGAGCCTGTTGTCCGGGCGCCGGCGCAAGGCTTTGTTTGTCGTCTGCGGCATACTGTGGGTGGGCGTGGTTGCGCTGAGCATTTCCGGCTTGCATTTGCTCAGCCAGGGCGACACGCAGAAGTCGATGCCCTTCGACGCCGAGGCTCTTGTCGAGCTCGCAGATCGAAGCGGGATGTCTCCCGAGGAACGGCGCGCTCTACTGGAGCAGGCCATTGCGTTGCGTCCCCGTTACAGTTCTTATCACGCACGTTACGCCATGCTCCTCTTTACGCAGGATGCGTTCTGGAAAACGCCTTCGCTTCTGGAGAAGATTGAGCATGAACTAAAGGAAGCGGTATGGCTGGACCCAAAGGCATCCGCTCTGCGGATACAGCTTGGGCATTTTTATCAGGGAACGGCTCGACAAAAGAAGGCGGTTGAACAGTATCGCGTGGCTCTGGAGATCGACGATCGGGTGCGCGATCTGTATCCGAAGCATGCCTTAAGCCAACCGGAAAGGGACGCTCTCGCGACCTGGATCCAAAGGGCTTCGCCCTAAAAAGGCGCCGGTTTCGAGGGCGGCGGATCGCCTTCGTCGGCCTCCGCCTCAGGTGGGCTGGGCGGGTCTTCTTCGTTTACCTCTTCTGTCCCGCCCAACACGGAGTCCTCGGCGGGCACGGGCGCGGCGGGTTCCGGCTCGACAACAGGGGCTGGTGCGGGCGTTGTGGGCCCGTTCATTGCGTTGAGCAGCGTCTCGCGGAATTTCTCCGGCTTGGGAATAAAAGCCAGATACTCGTTGATGGTGCCGACCCCCGCGATGGTCAGGTGCCCATAACCGAACAGCTTCTGAACGAGATTGCGCTTACCCTCGATGTGACGGCATTCAGCCAGGGGGATCTCCCAGACGTTCTTGGCAAACCATCCGCACTCCGTGACCAGGCGCCGGCTCGTCAAAGCGTAGGTCGTGTGGCGCCAGGTAAACAGGTGATAGGCAAAGACCAGGAGCAGGATGGTTGCTCCATAAAAAATGGCAGCATGCTCCGGGATCAAGTGCTTACCCAGTTGAATGGCAAACAGATACAGAAGGATCAGCAGGACGCCCACGAGAATCGCGATGGTCTTCTCCGCGCGATAATGGCGAGAAACGCGCTTCGTCGCAATCGATCGAAGTTTTCCCGCAGGCACCTCTGACGTCAGATCCGGCACCTCTTCGGTCGGAGCCGGCGGATTTAACCGAGCCTTGCGGCGACACCGGACCCACCAGGAAATCCGCAGCATCAACAGGACCAAAAAGACAGCCACGAGATAACTCGCGGCGAGGATCCTTCGATCTTGAAAAACAGATTCTTCGCCAATCGAAAGTTTGTAGGTGGCCCAATTGAGAAGCCAAAAGAAGCCGAAGCTGATCCCGCCGGCAAGGAGCGCTTTGAGAAACGGCCAGACCCAGATGATGCGGGACTGGCGGAATTCAAACAGAGTCGTCTCGCCGTCTTGCAATTTCATAATATTTCCTTCGGGATGAGATACCCTTGCCCCGTGCCGGTTGATTTTAACGGCCAGCCCGAAGGCGGTCAACAAAAAACAGTTGACCGCCGTGCTCGGCGCGATAGAATTAGAAGGCATTTTCAACTATCAATCGATTCGTTTCGAGTACTCATGCGCACCACGCTTGCACGGATATTATTTCTCGGCATCCTGCTGCTGTCGCCGACCCTTGGCGGATGCGGTAGCCTCGAGTCCGGCTATCAGGCCGGCAAGAAAGCCTACACCGCGGGCGAATGGGCGCAGGCGAAGACCCTACTGGAGACCTATCTCGCCGACGACCCGTTCGGGTCGGACACTTTCTCCGCCCACTGGATGCTTGGAACCTACTATACCCGGCAGGGCGGCATGGAGGACAAGGTCCGGGCCATGAATCACTTCAAGGCCGCTTCGGCACCCGAAGCACCCTTGGCGGTTCGAATCCGGGCTCTGGACGACGGGGCGGATCTGTTGTTTGCCTGGCAAGAGTTCGACCCGGCAGTCAGCTGGTACGACCAACTGATCGGGCTGGAACAGCGCGCCGAATCGCTCCCGGCAGCGTACGATCGCCTGGCCGAATCCCAACGGCGCGCGGGAAAGTGGCGAGCCAGCGTACAGACCTACGCCCGGCTTCTGGAGTTGGACCCGCAAGGCCCTTACGCCCAAAAAGCGCAACGCGCGATGGACTGGAAAGAGCGGGGACACTTGGGATTCGCCGTGGAATTCGCGCGTCATACGGATGTCGACGAAGCGCTGAAAATGAACGGCGTTCTTCAGGACGAGAGACTCCCTACGACGGTTGCTCCCGAGCGGAAAGATGGCACGCTCGTCTACGTCATACGACTGAAGAAGCTGTATCGAACCTGGGCGGAGGCGAAGGCCCAAGAGTCCGCTTCCCTGAAGATGGGCTACCGCGTCGAGATTTATCCACAGTGAGCAAGGCCGCCGACAAACTCACGCCGGCCATGCGCCAGTACCGCCAGATCAAGGCCAAACACCCCAATGCCGTCCTCTTCTTCCGGATGGGTGACTTCTACGAAATGTTCTACGAGGACGCGAAGGTGGCCGCCCGGGTCCTGGGCATCGCGTTGACCAGCCGGCAAAACGGCGTCCCCATGGCCGGAATCCCCTATCACGCGGTGGAGAGCTACGTCAACCGGATGATCCGCGCCGGTCATCGCGTGGCCATCTGCGATCAACTGGAAGACGCCAAGCAGGCCAAAGGGGTCGTCAAGCGCGGCGTCACTCAGGTCTTTACCGCCGGCTCGGTTACCAGCGAAGGATTGCTGGAGGCCAAGGCGAACAACTTCATCGCCGCGGTCTATCCCAACCCTGCGCAGACCGGAGTCGCCTGGCTGGACACCACCACCGGCGCTTTCTGGGTCCAGGAGATCGCGCCCGCTGGACTGACCGACGAGCTGGCGCGGATCGCGCCGGCGGAGATCTTGATCCCGGAATCCAACGGCTCCGAGCCCGACTCGGCCACCGCGTCGGTGCGAACCGCCCGCGGCGGAGCCGTGACGCCCCAGGCACCTTGGGCCTTTGAAGAGGCGGCGGCCCGTAGGACATTGAACGAGCACTTCGGAACGAAGTCCCTGTCCGGCTTTGGCTGCGATGGGCTTCGCGCGGGTATCTGTGCCGCGGGCGCGCTGCTGCAGTACGTCCGCGACACCCAGCGGGCGAACCTGACGCACATCGGCCGATTGCAGCAACACGCCTCGGACAGCTACCTGGTGCTGGACCGCTCGACCTTGCGCTCCCTGGAGATCGTGGAAACCCTGAGCGGAGAAGGTACCACCCTGTTCGACGTGATGGACCGCACCCACACGGGCATGGGCGGTCGCGCCTTACGGAGCTGGTTGTTGGCCCCACTGCGCGACGTGGCCGCGATTGAGCGCCGACTCGACGCCGTCGGGGAACTGATCGAAAACCGAACGCTGCGCGATGCACTGGATGGGGCACTCAACGGCTGCTCAGACATCGAACGACTGATCGCGCGCGTCGCCACCGGCCGGTGCAACGGGCGTGACCTGGCAAACCTGCGCGACGCGGTGCCCCGTCTGGAGACAATCCGCAATACCCTGAGCGAAGCCCAGGCGGAGGACTTGATCGGGACGATCGCAGCGTTGGACGGCCTGGGAGAAATTTACGCAACCCTCGCCGTGGCGCTGGTGGACAGTCCCCCGCTCACGGTACGCGAGGGGGGCATGATCCGCGAAGGTTACACGGACGAACTGGACGAACTGAGCGCAATCGCCACAGAGGGCAAGGACTGGATTGTCCGCTTTCAGGCCGAAGAATCTACCCGGACCGGCATCGCTACCCTGCGGGTCGGTTTTAACAAGGTCTTTGGCTACTATGTGGAGATCCCCCACAGCCAAAGCAACAAGGTTCCCGACTCCTACATCCGCAAGCAGACGGTCAAGAACGCCGAACGCTATATCACGCCGGAACTCAAGGAATACGAGGCGAAGGTACTCACCGCAGGTGAGCAGGCCCGTGCGTTGGAGTACAAGATTTTTAGCGACTTGCGTGAGGCAGTGGCGGCGGAAACTCTGGCGATTCAACGGGCGGCGCGGGCCGCGGGCGAATTAGACGCCCTCGGGTCCCTGGCCGGGATCGCGGCGGAGCGCGGCTACACGCGCCCCTCTATTGACGACTCAACCGTGCTGGAGATCATCGACGGGCGACATCCGGTGCTGGAGACCACCCTGGTGGACGAACCGTTCGTCCCCAACGACGTGCGACTAGGCGACACGGACAATCGGATCGCCATCATCACCGGGCCGAACATGGCGGGCAAGTCGACTTACATCCGGCAGGCGGCCCTGCTGGTGCTGTTGGCGCAGGCAGGCTCGTTCCTGCCAGCGACGCGGGCGCGGATCGGCGTGGCTGATCGCATTTTCACCCGAGTGGGCGCGGCGGACGAGCTTTCGCGTGGAAACTCCACTTTCATGGTGGAGATGAACGAGACCGCGAACATCCTGAACAATGCCACAGAGCGTTCCCTGATCGTGCTCGACGAAGTGGGCCGCGGGACCAGCACTTTCGACGGGCTGAGCATCGCCTGGGCCATCACCGAGTATCTCTACGAAAAGATCCGGGCGCGGACCCTGTTCGCCACCCACTACCACGAGTTGACCGAGCTGGCGCTGCTTTTCCCGGGGGTCAAGAACTACAACATCTCCGTGAAAGAATGGGGCGATAAGATTCTGTTCCTGCACAAGATCGTCGAGGGCGGCACCGACAAGAGCTACGGGATTCACGTGGCCAAGCTCGCCGGCATACCTGAGACGGTGGTGGAACGATCCAAGCAGATCCTGACGAACCTGGAGACCAACGCCCTGGATGTCAACGACCGGCCCAAGCTTGCCGAGGGCCACCCGAGCGGCAAACGGGAATCCGCGCGGCAAATGAGCCTATTCGCCCAAATTCCTCACGCCATCGAAAAGACGCTACGAGACGTGGATCCGGACACCGTCACACCGCTGGAGGCCCTCCAGCGCCTCAAAGAACTCAAGGAAAAGCTCGACTCGTAAGCGGAGCCATTCCTTCATTGTAATCAAGCTAAAGGCGGCTTCGTGACCTTCCGTGCGAAGTCTCAGCTAAACGTCAATCACTTCCTCGGTCGGGAGCGGACCGGACTCGTGGAAATCGAAGAACCACAGGATCCGGTAAATGGACCGCGTCGAGACGCGCCGATACTCGAAGCCGACGGGGAAGAACCCCGCGAATTGGCTGTAACGTGCACGCTTGTATCGCCATAGATAAAACGCGGCGGAGTAGTCCATGAAGTATGGTGTACGACTGTAGCTGTAGAGCAGCATGTTAAATCGGCTCGTGTATCGGTTGCCGACGGAGAAGTTCAGCTCGGGGTAGATCTCCTTGCCCCCCTCCTTGCGCAAAACGCGAACCGACGCGCCTTCAATGGGCGTCGTGATCATGTCTTCAATCAGGTCGTCGACGCTGTCAATCTCGTCCCCGTCGTACCGATAGACGATGTCCCCCGGCTTGAAGCCCGCCTCGTCCGCAACGCTGTTGGGCGTCACGTCGACCACGACCACACCCTGTTTGGGCTCTTCTTCGTAGGACATGCCGACACGGTTGGATGGAATATCGTAGGCCATGTTGTGGGCCAGTGTCAGGCCAACGAGCTCGTACTCGTTCCCGGCAATTTCTTCCGATTCGTCCACCGGTTCCTCGGCGAAGGCGACAGACGGAACCGAGGCCGCAAAGAGCAACAGAACGAACAATCCAGAAATGTTTTTGATCATAATTTCCCCTCCCAAGATGTGGCAGTTAAACGTTGTAGGGAATTCTATAGAGGGGTGCCAACGGCGGTCAAGATGATTTAATTAATTTAATCAGTTTCGTTCTGCGCCAACTTCATCCGTTCATATTCGTCCGGCTTGACCAGCACTTCACGGGCCTTGGAGCCTTTGAAGTCGCCCACGATGCCGCCCATGGACAACTGGTCCATCAGGCGCGAGGCCCGCGTGTAGCCGATGGCCAGTTGGCGCTGGAGCATCGAGACCGAGCCGCGCTGACTGTCGATGACCAACTCCGCAGCCCGATCGTACAACTCATCTTTTTCCGCATCCGCAATACCGGCCGCTCCCCACTGCTGCAACTCCTGGCTGTATTCCGGCTTGGCCTGCTCCTTGACAAAATCGGTGATCGTATGGATCTCGGCGTCACTGACGAAGCTGCCCTGGGCACGAACAATGTCGGAGGTACCCGGCACCAGATAGAGCATGTCGCCCTGGCCCAACAGGGACTCCGCCCCGTTGCGATCGAGGATCACCCGCGAGTCGACCTTGGAGAAGACGCGGAAGGAGATCCGCGCAGAGATGTTCGACTTGATTAGGCCCGTGATCACGTCGGTGGAAGGCCGCTGGGTGGCTAGGATGATGTGGATGCCGATGGCTCGGGACTTCTGGGCCAGGCGGGTGATGTGGGTCTCTACCTCCTTGCGCGAGGTCATCATCAGGTCCGCCAGCTCGTCGATGACGATGACGATGTAGGGCAAGTGATACGGCACGTCTCCCGGCACGGCGCCCGCTTTTTCCATGAATTGTTCGATCTTCGCCTTGCCGAGCTTGTTGAATTGCGCGATGTTGCGCGTGTGGGTAACTGCCAGATACTGGTAGCGGTCTTCCATCTTCTTGACCGCCCATTCCAACACCTGGGGGGCCTTTTTCATATCGGTGATCACCGGGTGCAGAAGGTGCGGAATATCGCGGTAGGAAGCCAGCTCCACCGTCTTGGGGTCTACCAACAACATCTTCACGTCCGAGGGGTAGCGGGTCAACAGTAGCGTGGCGATGACAGAGTTGAGGCAGACCGACTTGCCCGAGCCCGTGGTCCCTGCGATCAACAAGTGAGGCATGGTGGACAAATCTTCCACGATCGGCTTGCCCGAGGCATCTTTGCCCAACACGATCGGCAGCAACTTCTTCGTCGTGTTCAGGTCCGTGGAGCCAATGATCTCCTTGAGGCGAACCTGTTCTTTGAACACGTTGGGAATCTCCACGCCCACGTAAGGCGTATTAGGAATCGGCGCGACGATGCGCAGGCCGGTGGATTTGAGCGCGCGGGACAGGTCGTTGCTCAAGGCCATCACTTTTTGAACCTTCACCCCCGCGGCCAACTCCAGGGCGTAGAGTGTGATCACCGGCCCTCGATCGGTCTCGGCCACCCGTGCGTCGATGCCAAACTCGTCCAGGGTCCGCTCCAACACCTGGATGTTGTGCGCGATCTGCTCCTCCAAATCCCCCGCGTCGAAGGGCGGCGGATCTTCCAGCAGGTCGATCGGTGGAAGCTTGTAGCTGGCCGGATCAAAGCCCGGAGCCATCGGTTTAAAGATTTGCTGCTTGAGTTGGGCCGCCAGCTTGGGCGCCTCTTTGCGAATGCGAATTTTTGCCTTCTTCGGAGCCTTCTTGGGCTTGGGCTTTACAGGCTCTTCCTCCTCATATTCTTCTTCGTCTTCATACTCCTCTTCGTAGTATTCGTCCTCGGGCTCTTCGTCATATTCCTCTTCGTACTCTTCCACTTCTTCCAACGCCTCGGTCTTGCGCACAGCGCGCTCCTCGCGCCATTCGGCCCAAATGTCCCACGTCCAGCAAATCGTCTCCCACGCCCAGGCGACCAGCCAGCGCACGCCAGCAACGGTCAACGTGCAGGCCTTAAAGACCCACTCGTCCGCGGCTAGAACCGCGGAGAGGATTAAGGCCCCGATCAAAACAATCAGGCCGCCAGTCAGACCCAACAGACCGCCCATCTGATCGGCAAAGTAGGCACCAACCTGGCCGCCCTCGTTGGCGTTGAGTAACCAGGCCTTGTCCGGCAACCCCAGCGCGGAGAAATGGACCAAGCCATCGATCGAAGCCAGTGCGCAAACCAGGAACCCGGACCCGGCGATCCGCAACCCGATGTAACTGGGCACGCGCCCCACCGACAACCCCGCGCCCCAGCACAGCAGCACCAGGCCCAATGCAAAGGCCGACAGGCCAAATCCTTCGTACAGTAGCGACGCGGTCCAGGCGCCCCAGGCGCCGCAGGCATTTTGCAGCGGATCGTTGGGCGGAGTCTTGCCGTTGGTCGTGTCGTGCGGATGATAGGAGGCCAGGCTCAGCAGTACCAGGACCGCAAGGCAAACGATGGCCAGTCCGGCCACGTTTGCCCAGGCGCCGTAAGGTTCACCCTTCTTCCGTTTCTTGTTCTTGCTTTTTCGTTTCGCCATCGTCTTGTGTCGCTATCCGCCCACCCAGTGCCAGAGGATTCCGGCCGCGCCGAGCGCGGCGCAGTAGATCGAAAAGTAAGAAAGCTTCTTGTTCCGGACAACCCGGATCAAGATCTGAAGGGCTGCCAGACTCACGAGAAAACATACAAAAAAACCGACGACTGCTTCAAACGAGACCATGCTGCGCGCCGAATCCCCGTCGAGTATCTTCTTCGCACCGGCTCCCATGATAATCGGAACCGACAACAGGAAGGAAAACCGCACCGCCTGCTCCCGTCCGAACCCCAGTAACATACCCGCGCACAGGGTCGAGCCGGACCGCGAAACCCCTGGGACCATGGCCACCGCCTGGGCTAGGCCGACGCCCGACGCCCGTACCGGGCCAAAGGTCGCGTACTCGGCCGACCCGCCGCCGGACCGGTCGGCCACCCACAGGATCGCCGCGGTAAAGAGCAACCCGCCACCGACCACCGCCGTGTTCGGCGCGAACAAGCTCTCAATCCAGTCGTTCAGGGCCACGCCCAGGACCGCCGCTGGAATCGTGCCGACGATCAGCAGGATCAACAACGGCCGGCCCGCCGTTGTGGGCAGGCTGGCAATTTCCTTGCGCGCAAAACAGACGACCGCCAGCGCCGAGGCCAGATGCAGCAACACGATGAACCCCACCGGGTCCGTGTCCGACGGACCCAACAGTTTTTCCACCAAAACCAAATGGCCCGAGGAACTGATCGGTAAAAATTCCGTTAGCCCTTGCACGATTGCCAATACAACTGCCTCGGTCAGACTCATGTGCCGGTATGCCCAAAGCCGCCGGCCCCGCGATCAGTCGGGGTTAGTTGTTCCACCTCCAGGATCTTGACTTGCGTGACCGGGGCGATCACCACTTGAGCGATCCGCATGGAGCGTTCCACAATGAAAGGCTCGTCCGACAGGTTGGCCAGGATGATTTTGACCTCGCCACGGTAATCGCTGTCAATGGTACCCGGCGCGTTGACGATCGTGATACCGTGTTTGACGGCCAGGCCGCTGCGCGGGCGTGTCTGCGCCTCGTACCCCGGCGGAATCTCGAAGTGCAGGCCCGTGGGGATCAGAGCCCGCCCACCGGGCTCCAGGGTGATCGGTGCGGTCACCGCGGCATGCACGTCAAACCCCGCGGCGCCGGCGCTCATGTAACCCGGCAGCGGGAGGTCCACGCAATCGGAGTTTCGGGAGATCTTCAATGTCAACGGTTCAGAGTTGTTTGTCATGGAGTGTAGCGGTCCTTTTCCTCGTCCCACCAAGTTTTATACGCCTCCACCGTGCGGTCGCCCCCCACTTGCGGACATACCTTCTCCAGGCAACGCAGGGCAAGCGGTCGGGCGACAGTGTCCGACCGATCGAGTCGCTCGATGAGCTGGCTGATCGTCCGGCGGGCCGCCTGGGTGGCGCTGGTTCGTGCCGCCTCGGAGGCGCGGTCGGTGTTGAGGCGCGCGAAATAGTGCGCCACCGCCTCGGGTAGCGGGCCGGGAGACACCGCCTTTGCATCGGCCACTGCGCGATCGAACAGTTCCACCGCGGTATTGGAATGACCGCAGGCATAGGAAGCCATGCATAGGGAGGCCAGCAACTCCGCTGTTTGGACCTTTCCCACCTCGATGATGTCGTTCATGCTGTTCAGGTTCACGTCTTCTTCGTTCCAATTCCAGGCACGGATCTCCGTCAGGCGACCGGGCAAGGCCGGATCGATCGTTTCGGACGCACCCGATTTGACGGCCACCAGATCCAGCAGATCCTTGAGCACCCTTAGGCTCACGCGATGGGCTCCCTCGGCGTGGCGTCGCAGGTAGGCATCCACCAGCCTAGAGGGGCCCTCGGTCCCTTCTATATATTGGAACGCCGCGACGACGCCCTTCATCAACTGCGGACCTTCCGCGGCGAACCGTTCGACCAGCTGTGTCACTCGGCCGGCCCCACCGATCCGGCCCAAGGCGACGGCCGCTTGCGAGCGCACGCGCACGTGCTGCTTCGTATCGTTCAAGATCCGCACCAAGTCTTCCTCCGCCGGCTGGTAGCTCTGCTGCGACAGACCGTAGATAGCCGAGGCGAGCATGAACCACTCGTCTTCGCTCTGAACCAGCTCCAGCAAGGCCGGGCCCGCCGCGTCATCCTCGATCCAACCCAAGGTCCGCGCGCAACCGCCACGGATCAAGGCCCGCTTCCCGCGGGTGGCGCCGAACCCATTTTCCAACCCTTCCAGCAGAATTGGCACTGCCTCGGCGCCGTAGGAAGCGATCGCCTTTTCCGTCAAGACGGTCATCTCAAAGCTCTCCATCCGGGCGTGGTCGGCAAAAGACTCGACATGAGAACGGATGGCGTGGCGCTGATCTGTTTGGCGAAGGACGCCGCTGATCGAGACGATGGCCACTAGGACCGCGGCGATCACAAGGATAAGGATGATTCTTCGGGGCATCGTCCGGCTGTCTTATGGTTTTGGCTCGGCTGCCCGATCAATTAGTGTGACGATGGCGCGCGCGATATCGATCTTGGGCATGTTGTCGCATTCGATCCTCTCCGGGCCACCGAGGATCCACGCGCGAGCCCGCTCTGCGCCGAACGATGATGGACTATTCACGACGATGTAGTCAAGATGTTTATCCTTAAGCTTTCTTAATGCTGAGACCTCTGCGTCATGACTCTCTAGGGCAAAGCCCACGACAATCCGGTCCCTCTTGTCCCGGCAGAGCGTCGCGGCGATGTCGGGATTGGCAACCAGTTTTAGCGCGTCGGGGAACGCGTCTTTGTGCAGTTTCCCCTTGGCCGGCTGGGCCGGACGATGGTCGCACACGGCGGCGGTAAAGACTGCCGCGTCGCATCCGGCAAACACGGCCTGCGCGGCGTCGAACATTTGCAGGGCGGTAGTCACCGCAATCACATCGGCCCCGGCGGGCGGCTCGATGGGGACCGGCCCGAGCACGAGCGTGACCGACCAGCCACGGTCCAAGGCCGCCTGGACAACCGCGCAGCCCATCCTGCCGGTGGACGGGTTGGAAAGGAACCGCACCGCGTCGATGGGCTCCCGGGTTGGGCCGGCGGTCACGAGCAGTCGCATGGGGTCTCACTCCGCAAGGAGTTGGTCGATCCGAGCCATGAGCGTGGGCACCTCCGCCAGGCGGCCGTAGCCCACGTGGTTGCAGGCAAGCATTCCCGCTTCAGGATCGACAAAATGGTAGCCCAGATCCTTGAGCGTCTGGATATTGCGCTGGACAATCCGGTTGGCATACATCTGGTCGTTCATCGCCGGGGCGATCAACACCGGGGCCGTGGTGGTGACGACGGTGAGGGTGACCATATCGTCGGCAATGCCCGCGGCGATCTTGGCAATGATGTTGGCAGTGGCCGGCACGATGACCAGCAGATCCGCCGCGTCCGCAACGGCGATGTGGTCCGGCACGAAGGGTGGGCGGCCTTCGAACATGTCGTCAATGACCGGATTATTGGTCAATGTCTCGAAGGTGAGTGGCGTGACAAATTCCAGAGCTGAACGGGTCATCAACACCCGTACGTCGCGCCCTGCCTGGGTGAGCTTGGAAGCCAAGTCCGCCGCCTTGTAGGTAGCAATGGACCCGGTCACGCCGAAGACGATGGTTTTTTCTTTGGGTTTTTTCATCTCAGGCCCTCGCGAAGATTCCAGCCGAGCGTCCGCGGAGCCCGACAAACCCCTTTGGCTGCGGCCGGTTGCAAAGCGCCGGCCGGCCGCGCGACCCACGGGATTGTCGGATACCGGCTAGAGGGTCTCTTCCGCCTCCGGCGCGGTTTCCTCTTTGGACGCCTCCTCGCTCAGTTCGATCTTGCCTGCGGCGATTTCGCGCAGGACTTCGTCGATGGTGTCGTTGTCGCTCTGACGCTGGCCAAAAATCCGTTGCGTGTTTAACTGCTTGATTCGTTTTTGAATCAGTGTGGTCAGCTTGAATCGGCCGCCCACCTGCTCAATCAATCGTTCCATGTTGACTTCCTTACCGAACTCCTTGTTCGAATCTGCCATCCAGCGCCACCTCGCTTGGGGTATACGTTACGATTGCCGCCGATTTTTCACGTCACGCCGAGGATCTGCAAGATCTCCTTGACGGCTCGCTCCACTTCGTCGTTGACCACCATGTGGTCGTATTCCTGTCGCT
Source organism: Planctomycetota bacterium (assembly GCA_029260815.1). Taxonomy (GTDB): domain Bacteria; phylum Planctomycetota; class B129-G9; order JAJDCN01; family JAJDCN01; genus JAJDCN01. The sequence continues at coordinate 1,652 of JAJDCN010000050.1, read as the reverse complement.
GCTCAATTTCGCGGCGGGCGAGCGCCAGCCGCTGCTGCACCTGCTCGGGCGTCTCGCTGGCCCGCCCGGTGATCCGTCGTTCCAACTCTGCCAAGTCCGGCGGCATCAGAAAAATAAAGGTTGCCGCCATTCCGCTGTCTTTGATCTGCATCGCCCCAGCCACGTCAATATTTAACAAACACAGACGCCTCGCGGCGATCGACCGCTCCACAGCCTCCCGGGGCGTACCATACCGGTGCCCCAGAACCGCTGCATGTTCCAAAAAACGTCCCGCTGTGACGTCCCGCTCGAATTGCTCCCGCGTCAGAAAGAAATAGGCCTCGCCCTCCACTTCTCCTGACCGAGGACTTCGGGTCGTGGCCGAGACCGAATGTTCGATCCGGTCATGCTCCACCAACTTGTCACAGATCGTATTTTTCCCTACGCCGGAAGGTCCGGACAGGACCACCAACTTTCCGGCGGACACGGACTCACTCAATGTTTTGAACCTGCTCCTTGATCTTGTCGATCTCGGCCTTCATGTTGACGACGATCTTGGAGATCGGCGCATCGTTGGCCTTGGACCCGATGGTGTTTACCTCCCGGAGCATCTCTTGGGTGATGAAGTCCAATTTTCGGCCGATCTCGCCGTCTTTGGTAATCTCCTGAGTCAACTGCTCCAAATGGCTGCGCAACCGGCAGACCTCTTCGGTCACGTCCGAGCGTTCGGCGAACAGTACCGTTTCGCGCAGGACATCCTGGTCGTTCATCTTGGCGTCCGAACCATTGAGCAGGACCTTCAATCGTTTTTTCAGGCGCGCGGCGTAGTCGGAAACGATACGCGAGGCTTGTTTCTCCACGCGTTCGAGGCTGGTATTGAGTCGACGGGCTCGGCCACCGATTTCCTTGCCCAGAGAGCCGCCCTCGGTCTGACGCATCTGGGCCATGTTCTCGATCGCGTCCTTAAACACATTGCGGAACGCCTTCCAGCGCCGGGAGGAGGCAGTGCCGTTTTCCTTCAGCACCACCGCACCGGGCAGAGACAACAGCAGACCAAGGGTCACGTCCTGGTCCATGCCGAGTTCTTTGTTGAGTTTTTTCAGTTGGGCCTTGTAGCTTTGGATCACGGAGCCATCGACTGCGTAGTCGCCACCGGGCCGGGCTGCCTGGTAGGTGGCCGAAAGAAACACGGCCCCTCGGGAGATGCGGTCCTTGATCAACTTTTCGACTTCCCGTTCGTAAGGCTGAAACGCATCCGGCAGATGCAGCGTCATCTTTAGATAACGATGATTCGTGGAGGCAACTTCTACGCGCAGAATTTCTCCGCCGTCTTCCAGTTGGGCCGATCCGTATCCTGTCATGCTCTTCATGCGAGTGTTCCGGGTCCTGTGTGTGCGATTGCTTATTGGGGGTTGTCCCCGTCCCCGGGCTCCGTCTGCCCAGTGGTCGGCGCGGTTTCTTTCCGAGTCGGGAGTTCGCTGCCGGCATCAGAAACCAGCGCGTAGGCTAAGGCTGAAACCAATAGGGTCGCGGCGCACATGACGGTGAGTTTGCCCAACAACGAGCCGGTCTGGGTCCCGAAGGCGGAACTCTGTCCTCCTCCGCCGAACATGCCGGCCAAGCCGGTCCCCCGGCTGGCTTGCACCAGGACGATCAAGATCAAAAATAGTCCG
>JAJDCN010000049.1 GCA_029260815.1 Planctomycetota bacterium | reverse complement strand
GTCCGCTTGGCCGAGCGCGTGATCCGGGATGATCTGTCTGTGCGCGAGACAGAGCGGGTAGCCAGTGACGACAAACAACAGGCCAAATCCGGTCAGTCCACACCGCCTCGCCGTCGCCAAAAGCCGAACCATATTCGTGCCTTTGAAGAAAATCTCAAGCGAGCATTGTCCACCAAAGTGGTCCTCACCGAAGGGGCAAAACCGGGTACCGGCCGCCTCAGCATCGATTTTTACTCCCTCGAGCAATTCGAAACGATCTACTACAGGTTGATGACACCAGTAAAAGACCACATCTCATAGGTGTTTTTTAAGAATTGGCTCTTCCAAGACACAGACTGTTTCGCTCAACCCATCCCACGGGAAAGTCAAACTGGCTTAAGGGACTTCTTATCGTGCTGGGTGTTGTGGGTTTGCTCGCTGGTGCATTGGTTGTCTTCGCTTTTTATACAACTCGCGGGGCCGCAGAGTCTGCCGATCGCTTTCTTCGAACGCTCGCGGCTCAACACTACGCTCAAGCCTATAGGCTTTGCGCGCAAGAAATGAAGTACCAGCAGAGCGAAGACACCTTCACGAAAAATGCGAAAAGGTTCGGGCTGGATCGGTTCAAATCTGTCCAATGGCGTAGTCGTGAATTTGTTGGCGGACTCGCCATGTTGACTGGATCGATGACAACGCAATCGAACGAAACGATCGACCTTCAAATCAGCCTCGGAAAAGAAAAGCGTGTTTGGAAGGTCCGTTCTATTGAAATCGAACCCAACGGTCCCGTCCAACCCAACCCCGGCTCTTAGTCATGGACCGAACTTGCTCTGCGTTTCCTTCACCTCTAGATCACACAAACCCCTTTCCGAAACTTCAATCCAAACCACAGGGGCGTCCGGGACAAACCGCAGGATTAACGATTCTAATAGGCGGAAAGAGAGCGAAAATTCTTAATGCCAGTTAATCTTGTACGAGACGCTCCGAGGGGTCGGGGTAGATGTTCCCGTCTCGCTAGCCTCCTTGAATCACTCGTTCCGTAAACACAAACCCGCGCTTTCGCGCCTCGGCCAGAAAGGTGGCAGGAGGAACGGACTTCTCGAGCGGAATAGCTCCGGGCTGGATTTCTCCGCGCGCCAGCATTTGTGCTACAATTGCTGCTGACCAACCTGTCGTGCGTTCCATGGCACGGAAACCAGTTTCCTCATCGTGAAGATCGATCATATCCCAGACGATTTCTTTTGGAAGACCTTTGTCCAGCCCTTTGCAGGAGACACGGAGCACGATCAAGTCGCGATCCTCCGGGTAACTGATCTTCGACGCGAGCAATTCATGATACAAGTCGCGGGGGACCACAGAGCTTTTGCCAACACAAACAGGCTCCCGGCCGAAGAGGCCAAGCTCCCGGAACGCTCTGAATGCGGCAGCGTGCCCCCGGTAGCGCACAGTTTTTTCTTCGTATACAACCAAGTGCCCCTCAAAGGTCCAGGGACAAGTGGATGTTCCCCCTGTCGTGATGAAGGCTTCGCACGCACCCGCTGGATCGGGAAAGACAAGGCGCTCCACCTCCGAGAAGGGCGGCAGCCCGGCGACCTTTCCGTCCCGCAGAACGACCGCCATTTCATCGTATTCGTTGGTCAGACCCTCGATGTTAAAGCTCAGGAGGTAGTCGAAGGGAGGCTTTGGATGCTGCGGAAGCCCCCCGACCCAGATCCGAGCCTCCTTGGGATCACTCATAAGTGACATGAGGTGGACCGCAAGGGTGTTCCCCATGCCAGGCTGGAGCCCACAATCCGGGACGATTGCGATTCCTGCGCTCCGAGCCTCGGGATCCAGAGCCAACTGCTCGCGCACAACATCCGTATTCCCCCCAAGGTCGCACAGGTGGCATTGGGCAGCAATTGCCGCCCGGGTAATCCCCCCGTTGAATCGATAGGGAGCTGCGCTGAGAGCGACGGTAGCGCCGGTTAGGAGCGCGGTCAGTGCGTTCTTGTCTGATACGTCTACCCAATCGGGTCGCACAAGGTCCGATCCGAGGAGTTGGTTGACTCGCGTGGCGCCAGTATTGGCAAGGTCTCGATCTTGATCGGCCAAAGTCACGCTCCCGGCCTCTCCAAAGCGGGCCATGTCATAGGCGGCGGCAACGCCCTGACGCCCTGCTCCCAGCACAACATACCGATGTAGCATACAATCTCCTGCTCATGTGACCGAATGTTCTAAAAAAGGGTTCCAAACAGAGCGTACTACAAATTTTCTTGCATGAAAAGAGCCTTGTTATAAGATGCGAGCAGCTCATGGGAGACTAGAATGCCACGAACATATCTTCAGGAGGGGCCTTTTGGCTGAAGATCCGGCAACTTACCGTCCCGGCCATTTTTCTTGGGCTGTCCTCGCCCTCTATTTTCTATCGGTATTGGGGTTCCTCGGAATGGCCGGGTACATTCTTCTGCACGAGGAGAATGCCGGTGGGCTTGGGTTGCTCGTGGGCGCAACCCTAATGGGAGCTGTGACTCAGCTTGTCTTGATTGCGGGTTGCGGCACAAGGCCGCTTTCCGGACCGACGGTGCGGCGAGGCCTTGTGCTGCCGGTGGCGAGCGCTGGGCTGATGATGTCAGCCTTATGTGGAAGTCTCTTCGCAGCCTTTGCAGAGCTTTTCCGACTTCAGAGCGCCGGGTGGTATCACGCGGTCTTGGTCAGCTGTGTTGCTCTGGCCTGGCTGGCTTGGGGCGGGATCTATTATTACGGATGTGCACGGACCACGCGATTTGCGGCTTTGGTCAAATTACTGGTTCCACCGCTGGTCATCGGCATTTTGGCGGTGTGCCTCATATCGGGTCTTTACAGAGTCGTGAGCCACAGGCCGGATGTTGCTGCAGGCGAGACAACGCTCATCGCGGGTCTCGCGGCTGCATACGTTTTGCTTTGGGCGACCGGACCCCTGATCGTTGCTCTTTTATTTCTGCTTCCGGTCTATCTTTCAGAACGCCGTGGTGAACGAATGGCGCGGCGAGATTAGATGAACGATGTTTTAATTAAATAGAACAAGCGATTTCTTCAAAGATTAGTTTAATTAAATTTATAGCAAGTTGAGCTTGTATCTAAAAGTCATTTGAAGGAGCGAGTTTTATGAGCAAGAACACGCCGGGGATTTCCCACACGGAGCCAGTCACTCTTGTCGAGGCCGTGGATTATGCCGAGGGCGCCGTGGTTAGCCGTGTCCTGCTCAAGAACAGCGCGGGTAACCTGACGTTGTTTGCTTTTGACGCCGGACAAGAGCTGAGCGAACATACCACCCGTTTCGATGCTCTGGTTCAGGTCATCGACGGCGAGGTGGAGCTAACCATCGGCGACAAATTGCTGGCCGCGAAGGCAGGTCAGGTCGTCCTGATGCCGGCCAACATTCCCCATTCGGTCAAGGCCACCCGCCGCATGAAAATGCTTTTATCCATGCTACGTCCGGCGTAGACCTTCCATTCCTTACGAGTCCGTTTGCAGGAACACAGATTGGAAGCCGTCGGCCAGATTCTTTGTATGCAGTATCACTTCCAGCTCGGGCGGTCCTGTGTTATTTGCATCGAACGTTAGCATCAAAGCTCGGAATGCTCCGTCAAGTTCTTCACCAACTGGAGCGACCTGGACCCGGGAGTCATTCAGCACAATGACTTCGCCGGCGGAGCTTCGAAATCCAAGCCGATGCGTTGTTCCTGCATGTGGAAAATAGGTTCCGTCCGAGACGGGAAGGAATTCGCCGGAATCCCTGATGACCCCGAAATCCAAATCCTGTTGCGATCCGCTGATCT
>JAJDCN010000048.1 GCA_029260815.1 Planctomycetota bacterium | reverse complement strand
TCGAACTCATCGGTATAAGGGGGGAATTTCCATGTCCAAAATCCATGTCCACGCGGTCGGTCTTTTTGCTCTACTCCTTCTTTCGGTTCTCGCGCCCATCCCAACGGCCCTGGCCGCGGAAGCGCCGAACCAGGATATTGTGGTCACCTCCTACACGACCACGGTCCTTGAGCAAGGCAAGAGCGGCGTTGCTCCCGTGTTCACAATCAAAAACAACGGAACGCGGGCCTACCAAAACGTTCAGGTCCTGTGGGTCGCCCCCCTCATCTCGGGTAGAAACATCTCGGTTCCCTTGCAGAGAGGACGACGCAATCTCATTCGGCTGGAGCCCGGGGAAGAAGTTGTCTACATCGCCTCAAGCTCCGGATTCCTGGCGACCATGCCGGACCAGATGAAAGGGCTGTATGAATCGACCTATTTCATTGCTTTCGAGGGCGAAGACAAGAAAAAGTTTCAGACCGCGAAGATCCGCGATAAGAAGTTCGTTGAAGTGATTCCCTTCAACGCAGACATCGCAAGCACAGGCTTTACCCCGGTCGTGATGGAACAAGGCAAGAGCAAAGTTGCGCCGCAGTTCAAGATCAAAAACAGCGGGAAGCAGATCTACAAAAAAGTACAGATCCTTCTATCCGCACCGGCCTTGCCTGCGAAGAATGTTAAACTTCGATTGGAGCGGACCCGTCCGAACCTGGTCACTCTCAATCCCGGAGAGGAACTGGAGTACCTGGCCAACAGCGCGGGCTCCTTGACCGCCGCTCCGGACCAGCCGCTGGGCGCCTACGAGGTTGAATACTACATTCAATTCGAGACCGAAGACGGAACGCGTTTTCGGACGCCAATCGTTCGGATTCCTGCAGCCGTAAAGATCGTCCCGTTTAACCCCGATCTGGTCATCGCCGGCCATACGCTCGACGCCTTAGAACAGGGCAAGAGCAAAGTCGCACCTCTGTTCAAGCTCAAAAACAATGGGAAGCAGGCGTATCGAAATGTCCAGGTCATCTATTCTGCTCCCGGCCTGCCTGCGAAGAACGTAACGCTCAGATTTGAGCGGGCCCATCGGAATCTCGTTCAACTGGATCCGGGCGAAGAGTTGGAGTACCTGGCCACGAGTCCCGGCTATCTGGCCGTGAACGAGAACCAACCTCTGGGTGCATATGAGAGCAGATATTATCTTCAGTTTGAAGACCAAGCGGGTGCCGCCTATCGCACACCCGAGATTGTCAATAAAGCGTTTGTCCAGGTTGTTCCCTTCAATGGAGACGTGGTCGCGAGCGCCTATACCACGACGGTGCTCGAGCAGGGTCAAGCCAAGATCGCGCCACAATTCACAATCGAGAACAAAGGCAAGCGAAAATATAAGAATGTCCAGATCCTGTGGACCGCTCCCGCACAACCTGCACAAAATAGCAAAATCAGACAAGAACGCGGCAGTCGGCATCTCATTTTGCTCGACCCCGGCGAAAAGGCCGAGTATCTGGCCACCAGCTCAGGGTACTTGAATGCCGCCAAAAATCAGCCACTCGGCACCTACGAGACACTCTACCAACTTATCTTCGAAGATGAAGAAGGCGCCACCTATAAAACGCCACAAGTCCGCATCAAATCTTTCGTTGAGGTGGTAAAGCCCGGTGGAGCCGGTGCCGCCAAGCGCGAAACGCTCACGCAACCACCGTCACCCGGCAAATAAAGATCTCCCGTGTGGCTTCTACTCGTCGTCGGGCAGGTCGTAGGGAAAGGTGCGCTGGAATTGGGCGGGGCGTTGGCCGGGATCGAAGCCCGCGTTTAAGAACGTGAGCCATTCGTCGATCTTGGCCTCATCGATCTTGGCCACGTTCGCTTCCATTCCCCCATAGCTGTAGCGGTCGCGGCTCCAGGAAACCAGGCTCTTCTTATAAAAGATCGCAACCAGCTTCGTTTCTTTGGGAAAGAAGATCTTGAAGACGCCGCGGTTGGGCTTGCCGTCGATTTCGTTGTTGGCCGCAACGGTGAGTGCTGAATCTTCGGCAATGATCCGAAGTGCGTACGGCGATTCGTGCAACACGCCCATTACGTGTTCCAAGCAGCCGTGGGTGGAACACTCCGCCTCGATCTTTTGTTGGACCGCCGGGTCGTCTGCGTTCACCAACATGATTATCTCGGCATGTGTGCAGGGACTTCGAGTTCGTCCTGGATCACCGGCGGACGGTTCGCGTCCGCGGCGATCGCGTGAGGCGTCAGTTGGCGCGCAAAGTATCGTTTGGTAGCGAACCGGGCCAGCTTGAGGAATGTTTGATACTTGGCAAACCGCAGACCCCGGTCGGCCAGATAGACCGCATCGCCCGGTTGCACGACTAGGCTGACCTCGATATTGGGCGCCAGGCCGATGGGGATGTTCTTCTTCATGCACGCTTCGTACATGTATTTGTAAACGATGTGCATCTCGTCGTAGTCGGGGGACGGCAGATTTTCCAGATCCGAACCGATTACTGGTCGGAATACGCAGATCGTCGGAAAAGCCCCCAGATCGGTAATAAAATCGATGGCGGCCAGCGTGTCCTCGATCGGCTCTACGCCGGCGATGATCTCGCCAGAGACGCGGCCCTTGCCCATCTTCTTGGAGGTATATTCCATGGCCTTGAAGAATGTGCTCTGGCCGACGGTTTGCTCTTTTCCGGGCAGGTACTTCTTAAAGTATTCCGGGTTGTGGAACTCGTAGCAGAAGCTGAAGTGGTTGGCGCCCAGATCGATCAGCCAGTCGTACTTCCAGAAGTCCATCGTCGGGATCACCTGGATACCGACCAGGCAGCCGACCTGTTCCTTCAAGGCCTTGACGTACCGGGCGGTATGGTCCAGCCCCTTGCCGTACTGGTAGCCGGAATTGAAATGGAGGAAAGTCATCCCGCTCTCTTCCTTGGCCGCCAGCGCTGTCTCCACCACGTCGCTGATCTCCTTGGTCGCCTGCTCGTTGACGCCAACGTTGAGCCCGCTGGTGCAGAACTGGCAATTGGTGGCGGGACTCATGTACCAGTACATGCAGGCGTTGTTCACGTACACGCCCAGGTAGGTGCCCTGTAACACGCCAATCTTCGACATCCGGATCCCGTTGCTCGTCTCGCGGTTGTACCACTTGGGCTCCGGGGGAATGCCCACTTCATACCACAGGTCGTCGGCGGTCTGATGTACCTTGTATTTGTCGCCCACCTTCTTGAGAAAATAAGGAGAACGCTGCGCAAAGTCCTCCTCCACCGGGGCATTCATCCAGATCTCTTTGTACCCAGCTTGGCCGGGGACGATGATTTCCAAGCCGCTGCCCAAACCCGCACGGGTCCGCGCGAACAATCTGGCATCATTTTCGAGAGAGCACGATGCATCGATCTGAATCCCTTTGCAGAACAGATCGATCTCCAACTCACAAGGATTGAGTTGTTTGGGCATGGACAACCTCCGACGTTACCGCCAAGTTTAAACCAAGCAAAGAGTATACCAAAAATTCCCCTTCCAGTCAATTGCCTCAACGCTCCCCGGAAGATGGCAGCGAACCGCAGACTTTGACTTCGTAGGTCTTTCGGGCAGCAAACGCAATGGGTTCAAATGCGATTCGGATAAAGGACTTGATGGCATCCGAAGGCGAAAGTATAATGCACGCGTATTATAATCGACAACTGCGCCCGGTCCGCATGCGCGATCCAGGCTGACGGTTTCGGAAAGGAGTTGAACCGTGGATAGTGACATTGCCGCTTACCTTCGTGAGATCAACAAGATTCCGTTGCTCACGCGGGAAGGAGAGATTGAGCTGGGTACCCTCATTCAGGAGCGGCCTAGCGAAGAAGCCTACTCGGCGGCTCGGGACCAGATGATCCAAGCTAATCTGCGCCTGGTCGTGAGCATCGCAAAAAAATATAAGAACACCGGTGTGCCATTGATGGACCTGATCGAAGAAGGGAACCTCGGCCTGCTCAAGGCTGTGGAACGGTTTGACCCCAAGGCGAACAAGCGCTTTTCCACCTACGCCACCTGGTGGATCCGCCAAACGATTCGCCGCTCCCTGGTCAACACCACCAAAACCGTTCGGGTGCCCTCCTACATGGTGGAGATCGTCTCCAAATGGAAGGCCGCTACCGAGGACCTGGGCAACCAGCTGAGTCGGCAGCCTTCGATGGACGAGGTCGCCAAGCACCTGTCCATCCCGCGCGGCAA
>JAJDCN010000047.1 GCA_029260815.1 Planctomycetota bacterium | reverse complement strand
GAGCTTTTCCGACAGCCTGATCGTATCCACTTCGACCGGTTTGTCTATGGTAGTGACGGAAATCGCAAAAACGGGAGTCGAAGCCACTACGCACGCCAGAATGGCGGCGCAAACAATGACAGCGGGTCGCAACATAGTTTCCTCCAGACGCGGCAAGTCTATTGTAGCACCGGGCGCCGCCTTGGGTCAAGAGGGAAACGCGCGACAAGAGGACGGAAAAGACGGCATCTAGCGCTGAAGGCGCAGCGCGGTCCCTACGATGTTGCGCGCCATGCGAAGCGAAAGGCGCCCGGTCAGGAACATGCCCAGGCCGCGGGTTCCCTGCGCCAGGATGGTCGTGATGAGAGCCAACACGTGCAGCGGTGTGGGAAAGCGCCGAAGCACCGGCAGCGAAGCCAGAAAACGGACAACGGTTCTGGGAAAGAACCGCTTGCCGGCCAGGGTGTACAGGCCGCGCCAATATTTTTGCGTCGGGGTGGTCTGCCCAAAGAACCCGCCGGTTTTGATCTCCTGGGTCTCTTCCGGCGCGCCGTTGGCGAGTTCCTTACGGATGAACATCTCCTCTTGCTGATAGGGCCGTTCGGTCAGGCCCTCGGCAATGGCCCGCTTGGTCAGTTCCACGCCCGGCAGGTATTGCAAACTCGCGAGCTGCAGAATAAAGGGGCGCGGGAGCGATAACAGAAGGTCTAGAGTCGCCACCCGGTCTTCATCCGTTTCCCAGGGCACGTTGTCGATAAAATCGATCTGGGGGCGGATGCCGTACTTCACGCAGTTGGCCATCGCCGTTCGGACCTGTTTGTTGGTCTCGCCGCGCTTGTAGATTTCTTTGCGAATTCGCTCGGAACCCGATTGCAACCCGATGTTGACGCGCTCGGCTCCGGCCTTCTTAATCAGGTTCATGGTACGATCTGTCGCGGTCGTCGGGTACTGATGGCAGCCGAAGCTTGTGCCGATCTCCCGGGGGTAGGCTTCGGCAAACTCCTCCAGCCATTCCAGGCTGAGTCCGAAGATATCGTCGAGGAAGAAGACGTAGCGCTTGCCGAGCACCGACTGGACCAAACGCATTTCCTCGATGACCTTCGAGACGCTGCGGGTTCGCAGGAACTTGCCGTTCTTCATGTACGCTCGGCGCTGCACGGGGGAGGAGCAGAAGGTGCATTGCATGGGACAGCCCCGCGAGGCATACGGGTAGTGGACGAAGATATTCCCCTTGCGCGGATCGCCAACGGTCGCCGTACCGTTTTCGATCAAGACCTGGTCCGCATCGTCAAAATCGGTAATCCCAAATTCATCCAGGTCCGCGGCGGGTGGGCGCTTTTCGTTGCGAATCACGTCGCCGTCTTTTCGCACCCACAGGTCCTGAATGTCGTCGATGTCCCGGCCTTCTCCAAACCGCTCCAGGTATTCGAGCATCGCATGCTCGCCCTCGCCGATGCAGACCACGTCGCTCCATGTTGCAGACTCTTCCGGATCCATGACGGCGTGAATCCCCCCGGTCAGGATCGGAACCTTGGATCGGCTTCGGATTTCCTTGAACACGAACTCCGCGACAGCGGAGATTGCAGACCAACTGACACTTAGGCCGATCACGTCGCTGTCGAAATTTTCGATCTGCTCCATCAACAGCTCGACTTCTCCGCGCGTGGGCAAATAGGCTCTGGAGAGGCCCACGTAGTCTTTGAAGAAGATTAAATTTACTTCGTATCCGTGAAGCCTGAGGAAGGAGCGGATTGTCCGCGCGCCGACGGCGTGCAAATCGTATAAAACGATAAGAGTCAGCGTCGGTTTGCCAGTGCGGCACTGCGCCATGTTGCGATTGACGGGCACCATCGGTTCTCCATTCTATATTGCAAACAAGCCAGAAATCATCGGGTGAATGTCGAGTTGGGTGTTCTCGGGCTTGCCTAACGTTATTCATGAGACTAGAGTAGCGCAGTAGGTATTTTAACACAGTTGTATTCTAAAGTCAACGAAGTCAGGGCCTATTTGCTCCCTCGATCCGATCGCATCCCTCAATGGGGCGGTTGCGATCGGCTTGGGTGTTGGGCGAGCGTCAGCAAGAGAGGCGAGTAGCGATGGCTGTAGCCGTAGGTGGTTTGGATTTTCTTGATCAAAGCATAGTGCTGTTCGTACACGAGGCTTCTTGCGTCTACTCCGGTCGGGTCACAGAAGTAGGTCCGACATCCAATCGGGCGCGCCGCACGGGCCGCGCACATCCCGTCGACCTGATAAGGGCATTGATTGGGATGCGCCGGGCGCGGCGGTGGGCCGTGGACCTCGATGAGATAGTCGATCTCCAAGTCCGTGGCGTACAAGATGTGGTCGACCTTGTCGAAATCGCAACAGATTCCTCGGTTGATACAAACCGTTCCGATTGCCGTAACCGCCTCATCGACGCGCGCGTAGAGCCGGGCCTGTTCGGCAAAGGCGGCGGGTTTATCCGGCGGTGTCGACAATGCGCGTGTCCTCGATTTCGTAGCCGAGTGTCAGAGTATAGAGCGGCCGGACGTGCGGATCGGTGATCCCGAAGATCGGCGGACAGTCGTCATCCCAAAACGCACCGACTCCGCCGGCCCCCAGGCCGATGGCGCGAGCGGCTAAATACAATCGTGCGCCGCAGATCCCCCCTTCCTGCAACACGTACCGGTAGCCTCGTGGCCCATACATGTCGTAAATGCGCTTGAGATGGCCGAACTGCATGATGCATGCCGCGGACCGGCCGGTGCAGTCCTGGTCCACGTTGACCGTCTTGGATTGCTCTCGGAAGTTGCCCGCCCGAATCAACCGCAAAGTGTGTGCGTCGACGTCGTAGAAATAGGCGCCCGGCTCGATACCCTCGACGGCGTGAATGTTGATGAAGATCTCTTGCAATTGACTGATCCTCGCGCCGGTGGGATAGATGTCCGCGTCATAGGCCCGATAGGCGCAGTACAGAACCAACGAGAGATCTTGGGCGGTAATCGGCTGCTCGATGTAATCGCGGCTGGTTCGTCGATCGATGAGAGCGCGGATTGCATCGGTACAGGACACCGCCGTCAGGTCCGGCACGGCCAGAGGCACGGCCCCGGTGAACTTCGGCTCCGCCAGCGGCGCGCGCCGATATTCCGCACGGCCCTCCCCGATGCGGCCGACGTCTGCGTAGAGGGTCGCTCTTTTTGCGGAGTCTACGTTGTCGTAGCGCCGCTCGGTGGTCTCGCCCTTGCCCGGCATCCGGTCGGGGATCAGGATCCGCGGGACCGTGTGCGTGCGCGAAAACGGCTTGGCAGGCGCCGTTCCTGGAGCGGCAAGATTCATAGCCACCAGCGTGAGCACGCCCTCGGTCATGTAATCGAGCCCCATTGCCTCGTTCATGCCCCCGTCGGCGAAGGAGAAGATCGCGGTGGGTCCCAGGGCCATACATTCGGACGCGACGAGCATGTTGCCGACCACGTGGCCGATGTCCTGGTTGCAGTAGCGAAAGTTGCGCCAGCGATACTTCCAGGCGTTGCGCCACCACAGGGCGCTCACCGCCGCGACAAAAGGCGCGGTGTCGAGCGTGCCGTGGTCCACGTGCGGTTTGATGGCGTCCAACACGTCCGGACCGCCCAGCCGTTCCAGCCGGAAATGGGCCACGTCCATGTGGTAATAGCCGGGCTCCAGACCGCCCACGTCGCGGACGAACAAGTAAACGTCTCCCGGATACAGCGCACCGCCGGAGGGAGCGGT
>JAJDCN010000046.1 GCA_029260815.1 Planctomycetota bacterium | reverse complement strand
TTTGCATCCCTCGTTCCGGTTCGTTTGGCACATCGACTCGAACCCGAACCGTCGCCGTCACGAACTTGCGATCGGCGCTTAGTGTAGGCCGGATTTCAACAGATCTTCCAGACATAGTCACGTCACCCTCCTGCCCAGAGATCAGGGTTACGGATTGCGTTCCCAGAATGGCGCTGTCTTTGTTCTTCTTCGCCTCTATCGTGAGGGAGCGGAAATCCAAATCAGAGACGATCCGCCCCGACTGGAGCGGTTGGAACCTCTCCAATAGAACGTTGTCGAGGCGCACAATCTGTACCGTCGTCTTGACGTACATGGCTCCGACCTTCCTCCGCTTTGTGAGGTAAGCCTCGATCTGCTCGTGAACTTCGGGTGTCTGATTCACCACGAGTGCGTGTTTTTTATGCACACGAATGGTCCCGCCCGTTTCTTCCGGACCCTTCAAATTTGTCCAGAATTTTGGGGCGATCGTTTGTCGAATGTTTTGGACAAGCTCATCCAGCGGTATAAAGAGTTTGGGGTTGAGCACCTTCTCCTCCGGAGCGCCGGGTTCGGTCAGGGGGCTGTCGTACAATGGCGTGACCAGATCAGAAACTTCATAGACACGCAGCTGGCGTGACTCCGGCGGCTTGTCTACCTTTTCTGCCGACTGACAGGCAGACAGGGCAAAGAGCAGAACCACACCGAATAGAGATCGAAACCGCGGTGCTTTCATGAGTACTGGGATGATTTTTGAAGGGGAAGTGCGGTGCATGGCTCTGACTCCAAATAGGTGAACGAACCCGGAATGTCGCGGGTACTGTCGCGCTCACCACCACCATGTGCACTTCGTGATTCTATCACATTTTGAATCGATCAATACGCTTTTATAGCGCAGCTGGGATGCATTTGCTCGTGGGCATCGAAATGCCCCCTGGGCGGATTCGGCTGTTACAAGTCTTTACGATAGGTGTTGTGACAATTCTTACAGCTCAGGCCAAGCCGTGTGACGCCCTGTCCGACCCCGGTCGCATCACGCGGATCGGCAGTTGCGGCTGCGTGGATCTCTTCCGCCGCGGCCTTCAAGTCCCGGGCCCAACCCTTGAAATCTTCCTTGTCGGCCATCTCGTGGGGAGCCAGCTTGAGGATTTGATCCGCCAAGTCGATGATCTTGGCAGACCGCTCCACATAAATCCCATAGGCCTCGTCGTCAAACTGTCCCGCCTTCATCGTGTTTGAGATCATTTTGCCCTGGACGCTGATCCCGGCTTTCATCAGGTTGTGAAATGCCTCTGCGTGCTCATGCTCATTGTTGTGGCCCACCTCCGGTTGATCGGAGTCGTGGTCGGCGGGTGTTTCCCCGCTGCAGGCGACCCAGGCCACCAGGGACAGCAGAGCGATCAAGACAAGAGCGATTCGCATGAAAGATTCTCCAACAATCTCCAGAGATGGGTCCGTGGCCAACCGGGTATCATACACCGCACGTCCGATCCGATCAACCGTGAAGACTTGACGGGGACCAATCTTTACGGTAAATTATGGAGTTTAGCTCTGCTTCAAAACGGAAACGTCTTTAAGAAGACGAAGGAGGAATAGCGAGGATGGGTAAGATCATCGGTATCGACCTGGGCACCACCAATTCGGTGGTGGCGGTCATGGAAGGAAAAGATGCAACGGTGATTACCAACGCCGAAGGCTCCCGCACCACGCCTTCGGTCGTCGCCTTCACCAAAAACGGGCGACTGGTGGGCCAGACCGCGAAGCGGCAGAGTGTGACCAATCCAAGAAATACGGTGTTTTCCATCAAGCGCTTCATGGGCCGGCGCCACAACGAGGTCGCCGCCGAGGAAAAGATCGTTCCCTACGCCATTGTCGGCGGTCCGAATGAACTGGTCAAGGTCCACGTGGATCTGGAAGAAAAAGACTTTACCCCGCCGGAAATCTCGGCCATGGTGCTGCAGAAACTCAAACAGACCGCCGAGGATTACCTGGGCGAAAAGGTGACCGAAGCGGTCATCACGGTTCCGGCCTACTTCAACGATTCCCAGCGTCAGGCGACCAAGGACGCCGGACAGATCGCCGGGCTGGAGGTCAAGCGGATCATCAACGAGCCCACTGCCGCGTCCCTGGCCTACGGCCTGGACAAGAAGCAGGAAGGCAAGATCGCCGTGTTCGACCTGGGCGGGGGCACGTTCGACGTCTCGATCCTGGAGGTTGGCGACGGCGTGTTCGAAGTCAAGGCGACCCACGGCGATACGCATCTGGGCGGTGATGACTTCGATCAAGCAATCATCGATCACATGGCTGCGGAGTTCAAGAACGATAACGGTATTGACCTGCGGGACGATCAGATGGCCCTCCAGCGCCTCCGTGAGGCCGCGGAAAAAGCCAAGTGTGAGCTGTCGGGCACCAGCCAGACGGAGATCAACCTGCCGTTCATTACTGCCGACCAGGCGGGGCCCAAGCACCTGCAAATGACCCTGACCCGCGCGAAGTTTGAGCAGCTTTGCGCCGGCCTGTTCGATCGGGTGCGTCGTCCCTGCGAGACGGCTCTGGCCGACGCCAAGATGAGCCCGAGCGATATCCAGGAGGTCGTTCTGGTGGGCGGCTCTTCGCGCATTCCCCGGGTTCAGGAGCTCGTCAAAGAGATTTTCGATCGCGAGCCTCACAGAGGTGTCAACCCGGACGAAGTGGTCGCCATCGGCGCTGCCATTCAGGCGGGCGTCCTTGCCGGAGAAGTGCATGACGTGTTGCTCCTGGACGTGACGCCCCTATCCCTGGGCATCGAGACCCTCGGAGGCGTCTGCACCAAGCTGATCGAAAAAAACACGACGATTCCCACCCAAAAGAAGCAGGTCTTTTCCACCGCCGCGGACTCCCAACCGGCTGTGGAAATCCACGTCCTGCAGGGTGAGCGGGAAATGGCCAGCTACAACCGCACCCTCGGCCGTTTCCAATTGACCGGCCTGCCCCCGGCACCTCGCGGCGTTCCACAGATCGAGGTCGCTTTCGATATCGACGCCAATGGCATCCTTAACGTGTCCGCAAAGGACCTGGGAACCGGCAAGGAGCAGGTGATCCGCATCGAGGCCTCCTCGGGCCTGTCGGAGAGTGAGATCGATTCCATGGTGCAGGAGGCTGAGGCGCACGCGGCGGAAGACCACAAGCTGAGGGAGTTGGTGGACGCGCGCAACAGCGCCGATCAACTGATCTACACTGTCGAGAAGACGATGTCCGAGAACGAGGACAAAGTCTCCCCGGAGGACAAGGAGTCGATTACCGCGGCCCTGGATCACTTGAAGACGGTCAAAGACGGCGAAGACAAGGCCGCCATCGAGCAGGGCGTGGAAGCGTTGACCAAGGCTTCGCACAAGCTGGCCGAAGAGATGTACAAGCAAGCCGGCGCCGAGGCTCAGCAGGAAGCCGGTCCCGGCGGGCCCGCAGGTGGAGCAGGTCCTCAGCAGGCTTCGGGAGATTCAGCTACCGACAATGTCGTCGACGCCGACTTCGAGGTCATGGACGACGACGAAAAAAAATAAGTTTTCACGTGCGGCGTAGTGGTCGCGGAGTCCGTTAGAAGCAGGGAGCGCGATGCAGGACCTCCTCCAGAGGGTCAAAAATAGCGCGTCCTTTCGAAAAATCTGCGCCCGGATTGCGCCTTCACGCCCAGTACACGTGGGGGGCTTGTACGGCTCCTCGGCGGCCTACCTGGCCGCCGCCCTGGCTACCGATCGCAACCTGCCCACCTTGATCGTTGCCCCGTCCATCGATCGTGCCGAGGAGATCTACTCCGACGTCTCGTTTTTTACCGGAGGTGACTGCCTGCTGTTCTCCGCCTGGGAGACCGACCCAGCCACCGAGGATACGCCGAACCCGGACATCTTCTCCGAGCGATTTGAAGTCGTCCGATCCCTGGTCTTTGAAAACCCCACGGCCATCGTCGCATCGATCGCGGCCTTGGCCCAGCCCGTGGTCGATCCGGTCGCAGTACGCCAAGGCATCCTCCAGCTTGAGCTGGGTCAGACCCACGACCGCGAGGATCTGTTGGCCTGGTTCGTCGACCAAGGCTTTGCGCGCGAACCTCGGGTGGAGATGCCCGGCGAGTTCAGCGTCCGGGGCGGGATCGTCGACGTCTTTCCCTATTCCCAAGAACGCCCCTGGCGGATCGAGCTGGCGGGAGAATCCATCGAATCCATCCGTTCCTTTGACCCCAGTACGCAGTTGTCGGGCGAGACAGTCGAGACGTTGATCTTGACGGCGGTTCGCAGCGCAGACTTTTATCGAGCAGCGACCGGCCCGGACGACCGACTGCTGCTGGACTTCCTGACGCCGGGAGAAAGCGTCCTGATCCTTCACGAGCTGGAATCGTCCGAAGACATGCCGAAAGAACTGGAGCGGCGGATGGAGGGCTTTCCCCGCGTGCGGACCGCATCGCTGCCCTACGTGGTCGGTCTGGACCCGATCCAATTCGGGGTCAAATCTATCCAGCGCTTCGTTTCGGATTTCGCCGGGATCCCCGACTCGCTCAAGTCCCTCTCGCAAACCGAGCCGGACGTATACATCGGCTGTCACAACGAGGGCGAGGCGCATCGCCTGGGCTTCTTCGCGCGCAAGGCGGAAGTGCAGGAGGGAGCCGACTACCACGTCCGCTTCGGTCATCTGGCCGCCGGCTTCGAGATGCCTGAAGCGGGAATCCTTTTCATCGGCTATCAAGAACTGTTCAACCGCTACCGCCAGACCCGTCGGGCCCGCCGCTACGCGCACGCGCGGCCCTTGGACGACCTGACCCAATTGAAGCCCGGCGACTTGGTGGTGCATACCCAACACGGGATCGGGCGCTACCTGGGAATGGAGGAGTTGCGCAAAGACGAATTCGCGCAAGAATACCTGGCCATCGAGTATCGCGATGGCGCCAAGCTGTACGTGCCGGCAATTAACGTGGAGACTGTCCAGAAATACATCGGGCTCGGCGGCCAGGTCGCGCAACTGAGCAAGCTGGGAGGCAAGACCTGGAAACGCCACAAAGTTTTGGCCGAAGCGGCCACGCTGCGCATGGCGCAGGAGTTTCTCGAACTCCAGGCGATCCGTGACAGCCGCATGGGCATTGCCTATCCGGAGGACGACGAGCTGCAGCATGAGTTCGACGACTCTTTCATCTACGAGGAGACCCCCGATCAGGTGACCGTGGACGGTCAAATCCGCGGTGACATGCGCAAGAGCCAACCTATGGACCGCTTGATCTGCGGCGACGTAGGCTACGGCAAGACCGAACTGGCGATTCGCGCCGCGTTCCGCACGGTCAACGCCAATCGGCAGGTCGCCGTGCTGGTGCCCACTACGATCCTGGCACAACAACACTTCCAAACCTTCTCCGAGCGTATGGCAGACTATCCTGTTAACGTGGAGGTCCTCTCCCGTTTCAAAACGCGGGCCCAGCAGCGGGCCACTCTGGAACGGACCGAGGCGGGGGCGGTAGACATCTTGATCGGCACCCACCGGCTGGTGCAGCACGACGTGCGGTTTATGAATTTGGGACTGGTCATTATCGACGAAGAGCAGCGCTTCGGCGTCGAACACAAAGAGAAGCTCAAGCGGTTACGCTCCACCGTGGACGTGCTCACTCTCACGGCCACGCCCATCCCGCGGACGCTGCACCTGGCGCTGTTGGGCGTCCGGGATATCTCCCGACTGGAGACTCCGCCCGTCGACCGGATTGCCATCGAGACCCAAGTGGCGCGCTGGGACAAGCGCCTGATCCGCACGGCGATCATTCGAGAGCTGGAGCGCGGCGGCCAAATCTTTTTCGTTAACAACCGCGTGTACAACATCCAGCGAATTGCCAGTCAACTTGGAGAGATCGTGCCCGAGGCGACCCTAGGCATCGTTCACGGACAGATGCCGGACCACCTGATTGAGGAACGCATGGTGCAGTTCGTCCAACGCGAGTTCGACATCTTGGTCGCGACCACGATTATTGAGTCCGGGCTGGATATCCCAAACGCCAACACGATCTTCGTCAATCGCGCCGATCGGTTCGGCCTGGCCGATCTTCACCAGCTTCGCGGCCGGGTGGGACGGTACAAGCACAAGGCCTACGCCTACTTTCTGATGCCCGCGGAGGGGACAATCACATCAGACTCGGAGAAGCGGTTGCGCGCCATCGAGGAGTTCAATCAATTGGGCGCCGGCTACCCCATTGCGTTGCGGGATCTGGAAATCCGCGGCGCGGGCAATATCCTCGGTCGCGCGCAGCACGGGCATATCCAGGCGGTGGGCTATAATATGTACTGCCGCCTTCTGCAGATGGCCGTGGACCGGGTCCAGCGTGGAGACCGGCCGGTGGCTCTGCAAGACGTGACCTTTGATATTGACGTGGATGCCTACCTGCCGGACGACTACGTGGAGGACACCCGCCAGAAACTGGAAATCTACCGGCGACTCAGCTCCGCCCAGGAAGAGGCACCGGTGGAGGCCCTCGCGAACGAATTGACCGACCGCTTCGGCACCCCTCCGGCCCCCGTCGTGCGACTCTTGGAAAAGGCGCGCCTGCGTCTACTGGCGCGAGCGATTCAACTGGTAGAGCTGACCGCCCGGGAGGAACGCCTGTACTTCCAATTCCGCAACGCGGCCCTGGCCGAGCAACACTTCGCGCGATCCGCGCGAAAGGTCCGCTTGGCCGACAACGGCGTGGTTTTTCTGCCGATCCCGGCGGATGCGCGCGATCCCGCAGGTCTTCTGGCAATGATCAAAAACCTTTTGCAGCCCGACGGCCCACCCGGTACAATACCGGACCGTGTCGACTCCCGACCGGAGCCGTTGGTGAGGAGGAATAGATGACAAACGCACGGCACAAGCCCAAACGACTTGCGGTGGTGATTCTTGTTTTGTGTTGCGGGTCCGTCCCGGTTCTTGCAGAGCCGGACAAACCCGTGACCGTTGGGCCCATGCTCAAGCTCGATGAGATCATCGGCATTGTCAATGACCGGATCATTACCCGCGGCGAGATCCAGCCGATCGTGGAGGAAATTCTCCTCGCGGCCAAAGAGCAGGGCGCTTCGCCGGAGCAGTTGCGCGAGTTACGCCGGCAGCATTGGCAGCGCGCCTTCGACCAACAGGTGGAGAAACTGCTGCTGCTGGAGGCAGGCGAGCGGGAAAATATCCGGCCCAACGAGGACCTGGTCCAGCAGGTCCTCGCCGAACAGCTCCAACGATTTGAAAGCGAGCAGGACTTGCTCCGCAACCAACTGCCACCGCGGTTGGGTCCGGCCGAAGATGCGACGATCGCCGATTACACGAAGATTGTCCGCGAACAGCAGCAGATCCGGGAGGTGATCGGCCGGAAAATCGGACCCCCGCGTTTCATTACGCCCAAGGAATTGGCGCGCCATTACAAGAGATACAAGGATCGCTATGTCCTGCCAGAGCGGGTGAAGGTCCGGCAGTTTCTCGTTCGCTTCGATCCGGAGAAATCGAAATACCCCGAATATGCCGACGCGGTGGAAGCAGCGACCCGGCATCTGGAGGCCGTCCGTCGGGGCACAAAGACCTTCGCGCAGATTAACCAGGCCCACAGTGATGGTCCCTACACGGAATTCGGCGGGCTTGTCCAGTTGACCGAAACCTCCGAGGGCTGGATCCGCGCCGGCCAGTGGCACAAACAGTTGGAGCAAGCCGCCTTTGCGCTGGAAGCCGGCAAGGTCAGCGATCTAATCGAGTTGGAGCCGATCCCGGGCGATCCGGTGAGAGAAATTTACTTCATCCAGCTCGAGACCAAAGAGGCCGAGCGCCAGCAAACCTTCAAAGAAGTCCAGGACAACATTCGCATGGAAATCCGCGCCAAAGAGCAGGCGGAAAAGGAGAGAAAGCTACGCGACGAACTCCGCAAGAACGCTTATATCCTGCAAGTTGGCGGAACGATCGAATAGCCGATACAATGCCAAAACTCCTCGTCTGCAATATCGCGGGCCTGTCGCCCCGATTACTATCCGATCCCACCGCACTGGGCCGCACGCGTGCGCGGCTGGGCGGGCTCGCTACGGTAGCTCCCGTGAAGCCGGCCTTTCCGGCGGTAACCTGTACGGCGCAGGCGACCTATAGCACCGGTCGGCGTCCATCGGAACACGGCATCATCTCCAATGGTCTGTACGATCCGGAACGTCGCACCGTCTCCTTCTGGCAACAGGCGGCAGGGCTGGTCCCCGTCCCACAGATCTGGGACGCAGTGCGCCAGCGGCGGGTCGATGCACGAACAGCCTATCTGTTCTGGTGGAACGGCATGCACTCGACGGCGGAAGTGTTTATGAACGTAGCTCCGTTCCATTTCGCCGACGGGCGCACGGTGGCCGCCTGCTATTCGGATCCACCGGAGCTGTACGATCGGATCCACGAGAAACTGGGCCCCTTTCCACTCCACCGGTTCTGGGGCCCGTTGACCTCCATCGAGTCGAGCGCCTGGATCGCGGCGGCGACTCAAGAGGTCATCGAAAGCAGCCCGCTGGATCTCGTCCTCACCTACATCCCGCACCTGGATTACAGCCAGCAAAAATTCGGACCCACCAGCGAGGCCGTGGCCGCAGACCTGGCGGAATTGGATGGAGTCCTGGAGGGATTGGTCGGCTTCGCGCGGGACCGGGACTTTGAAGTCCTTCTGTTGTCCGAATACGGGATTGGCGAAGTCAACGGAGCGGTGGCACTCAACCAGGAGTTTCGTCGTCAAAAGTGGATCGCAATCCGTGAGGGCGAAGGGATGGAGTTTGTCGACATCGGCCGCTGTCGCGCCTTCGCCATGGTGGACCACCAGGTGGCGCACATCTATACGCAGTCCATCGACAACGAAGGCGTCGCGGAATTTGTGGCGTCTCTGGACGGTGTGGCCGACGTGCTGGTGGGGGACAGGCTCTACGAGGCGGGATTGGATCATCCGCGAGCCGGCTCCATCGTGGCCGTTGCGGAAAAGGACAAGTGGTTCTCCTACCCTTGGTGGCTCGATCCGGACAAGGCCCCGGACTTCGCCGGCACTATCGACATCCACCGTAAGCCGGGGTTCGATCCGTTGGAAATGTTCTTCGACCCGGCGACCAAAAAGGTCTCTCAGGACACCGCTCTGATCCGCGGTTCACACGGGCGGGTGCCGGAGTCCAAGGACGAATGGGCCGTGGCCTTGGCGAGCTTCCCGCTGCCGGCCCAAACCCTGGCCGCGGACGAGATCTTCGACCTGTTAATCAATCAGGTGACGGGATAAGTTCTATTTCCCGGTTTTCCGGTGATTCTTCTTCGGGTTGACCGTTTTCTTTGGGCAGCTCCGGTGCTCCTTCTTCTTGCTCGTTCGTCGACTGCTCCTTTTCACCGTTGGATGAAGCCTTGTCGACGAGCACGTTCAGCTTTCCGAAGAACGCCTC